>PKTQ01000050.1 GCA_002869085.1 Hyphomicrobiales bacterium
GATCCTCGCCGCGCGGATTGTCGTCGGTGACGATCACCCGGTCGGCCAGCTTCGCCGCCGCCGCGCCCATTTGCGGGCGCTTGCCGGTGTCCCGGTCGCCGCCGGCGCCGAACAGCACCACCAGCTTATTGTCCACATAGGGCCTCAGCGCCTGCATCGCGGTGGTCAGCGCATCGGGCGTGTGGGCGTAATCGATGAAGATGCGCGCCCCCGCCGCCGTACGCCCCACCGCCTCGAGCCGCCCGCGCGCCCCTTTCAGATTGGCCAGACAGGGCAGGATCTCATCGACCCCGAGCCCGCAGGCCATGGCGAGGCCCGCCGCCACCAGGGCGTTCTCGATCTGAAATTCCCCGGCCAGCGGCAGGGTCACTTTGTACTGCCGGTTATTGGCCCACAGGCTCAGATTCTGGCTGAATCCTGACGTGGTGACGTCGATCAGCCGCAGGCTGCGCCCCTTGCGCCCGACGGTGAGCACATCGAGCCCCCGCCCCCGCGCCGCCGCTTCGGCCCGGCCCGCGCCCTCGCCGTCCGAGGCCACCACCGCCCGGCCGGCGGCGGGCAGCAATTCGGTGAACAGGCGCAGCTTCTGGGTCAGATAATCCTCGAAGTCCTTGTGATAATCCAGATGATCGCGGCTGATATTGGTGAAGGCGGCGGCCGAAATGCGCACCCCGTCAAGCCGGTGCTGTTCCAGCCCGTGGCTCGAGGCTTCGAGCGCCGCATGGGTCACATGGGCCTCGGCCAACTCATGCAGGGCGCGGTGCAGTTCCACAGGGCCCGGGGTGGTCAGGCCCAGCGGCCGGTGGCCGTCCGGCCCGTGAATGCCGGTGGTGCCGATATTGGCGGCCCGGAACCCGCAGCAGGCCCAGATCTGGCGCAAAAACGAAGCCACCGAGGTCTTGCCATTGGTGCCGGTCACCGCGGCGATGGTTTCGGGCTGCAGGGGATAGAACGCCGCCGCCGCCAGCGCCAGATCGCGGCGCGGATTGCCGGAGGGCAGAAAGGCGACGCTTTCGGGCAGTGCGCCGGCCAGGGCCGCATCGCCCAGCACCGCCACCGCCCCGCGCGACAGCGCATCGGGGATGAATTTGGCCCCGTCCGCCAGGGTGCCCGGCAGGGCCGCGAAAACGAAACCGGGCTCAACCAGCCTGCTATCGGCTGTGAGCCCCCTGATCGTCATGCTCGCCCAGTCCTTGGGCAATGTCCGGCTTCGGCCGAAAAGCGCCTGTAATTTCATATCACCCCGGATGTTGCTTGAAATTGGCCAGCACCGTACCCGCGCCTGCGCCCGCCTGCTCGCCATCTTCGGCCGGCAGCACACCCAGCATCGGTGCAATCCGTTTTACGATCCGCGCCGTCACCGGCGCTGCGTTCCACCCCGAGGTGGCATAGCCATGGGTCTCGGGAATGCCCTTGGGTTCATCGAGCATCACCAGGATGAGATAGCGCGGGGCATCGGCAGGGAAAGTACCCATGAAACTTGTCAGCAATTTGTTCTTCGAATAGCCATAGCGGGTGGGTTTTTCCGCCGTGCCTGTCTTGCCGCCGACCCGGAAGCCGGGCACATCGGCCTTGCGGGCGGTGCCCTTGGTCACATTGAGCCGCATCAGATAGCGCATCTTGGCGCTGGTCTCGGGGCTGATCACCTGCCGGGCCGAAAACAGCGCACGCGCCTCCGAGCGGCACAGGAAGGTCGGGGTGATCATCTTGCCGCCATTCACCAGCGCCGCCGCCGCCGCCGCGGCCTGCAGCGGCGATACCGCCAGCCCGTGCCCGAAGGCGATGGTCAGCATGTTCAGGGGCTTCCAGTCCTTGGGATAGAGCGGATTGCGCGATTCCGGCAATTCGGTCTGCATCCTGTCCAGCAGCCCCAATTTGCGCAAAAAGGCCTTCTGGGTCTTGATGCCCGACGCCTCGGCCATTTTCGCCGCGCCGATATTGGACGAGTAGATAAATACCTCCGGCACGGTGAGCACACGCCTCTGGGCATGGAAATCGTCGATCTTGAAGCCGGCCTTCCTGATGGGGGAGCGCGCATCATAGCGGCTCTTCAGGGTGGCGACCCCCTCATCGAGCGCCATCGCCACGGTGAAGGTCTTGAACACCGAGCCAAGCTCATAGACCCCCGCCGTCATCCGGTTGAGATTATCGGGCTTGAGCGCATCGGAAGGGGCGTTGGGGTCATAATCGGGCAGCGAGGACAGGGCCAGCACCTCGCCGGTATGGACATCGAGCACCACCGCCGTCGCCGCCTTGGCCTTATAGGTGATAAGCGCCGCTGCCAGTTCCTTGCTGACCACATGCTGGGCGCGCAGATCGATCGACAGGGCCAGCGGGGTCAGCTCCTTATTATTGCTCAGACCGATGCGGTCGATATATTTCTCGATGCCGGCAATACCCCGATTGTCGATATTCACATGGCCCAGCACATGGGCGGCGATGCGTCCATTGGGATAGACCCGCTGTTTTTCGCGCACGAAGCCGAGCCCCGGCAGGCCGAGCGCATGGATTTTCGACTGCTGCTTCGGGGTCAGGCCCCGTTTCAGCCAGATAAAGGCGCTTTTGCGGCGCAATTTCCGGTCCAGATCGTCCGGGGTCAGCTCGGTCAGGATCGGCGACAGCTTCTCCACCACCTCGTCCACATCGATGATCTGCCCCGCATCCGCATAGAGCGAAGGCGAATAGAGATCCTTGGCCAGGATATTGCCGTTGCGGTCGGTCAGGTCCGGGCGCTCATAACGGCGGCTGTCCGCCACCGCGATGTGGGCATTGCCGGCCCCCTTCTCCACCAGCGCGATGTCCGCCAGACGCAGGCCGATCACCGCAAAACAGAGCGCGCAGGCCGAAATCACCAGCAGGAAGCGCCCCGGCCCGCCGACCTCGACCGAAACCGGCGCGCCATGCCCGGCCGCGCCGTAGCTGCCGACCGCCCGGATCGGCTTGACCTTCAGTTTGGGGGTGAACATACCCATCATCACTGTATCCGGCTGCCGCCGGCGCCGAGGCCGGCATATCCGCCCATCGCCGGGCTGAGATCGGGGATCGGCCCCATGGCCCGCCCCGGCAGGTCATCGAGGCTGACGATCTGCTCCATCCGCACCGGACGCAGGGAAGTATATTGCTCGGCGAGCCGCTGCAGGCGCTCGGGCCGGTTCAGATAGGACCATTCGGCCTGCAACACCTGGATCGCCTCGCGTTCGGACGCCAATTGCCGCTCCAGCTTGCGCACCGCCAGCCGGTAGGACTGAACCTCGTATTTCATATTATACAGCATGCCGGCGGCGATCAGGGACAGCACCACCAGGCCGGCATTGAACAAGCGTATCATGGCAACAACTCTCCCCTGTTGACCCCAACAGACGGCACGCCGATGGCCGCATAGTCGAGCGGCATGGCCTCGGCATGGCTGCGCTCCGCCGCCCTCAGCCGCGAGGATCTGGCGCGCGGATTGCGGCTGATTTCCGCCTCGCCCGGCGTGACCGCCCCCTTATGCAGCAGAGTAAAACTCAGCGCCGCCCCCTCGCCCGCTTCGGGCGCATGGCGCGACGGGCGCGGCGCGGGCCGGGCGCGGCTGTTGAAAAACCGTTTGACGATTCTGTCTTCCAGCGAATGGAAGCTGACCACCACCAGCCGCCCGCCGGGCCGCAACAGGCGCTCGGCCGCCGCCAGACCCTC
This sequence comes from Hyphomicrobiales bacterium, assembly GCA_002869085.1. Taxonomy (GTDB): domain Bacteria; phylum Pseudomonadota; class Alphaproteobacteria; order Rhizobiales; family BM303; genus BM303. Next base: position 3,676 of record PKTQ01000050.1, read on the forward strand.
CGCCAGCTCCTCAAGCTCCTGATTGACGAAGATGCGCAGGCCCTGAAAGCTGCGTGTCGCCGGGTGGATGCGGCCCGCGCGCTTGCCCCCCAGCGCCTTTTCGAGGATCGCCGCCAGCTCGCCGGTGCGCAGGATCGGCGCCTTGAGGCGCGCCCGCACGATCGCCCGCGCCACCAGGCGCGCCTTGCGCTCCTCGCCGTAAACCGCGATGATCCGCGCCAGATCGCCCTCGCCGGCCCGGTTCACCACATCCGCCGCGCTGAGCCCGTCGCCGCCCATGCGCATATCGAGCGGGCCGTCCTTGGCAAAGGAAAATCCGCGCTCCGCCTCGTCGATCTGCATCGAGGAAACGCCGATATCCAGCACCACCCCGTCGATTTGCGATATCCCGTCGGCTTGCAGCACCTGATCCATGCGCGAAAAGCGCTCATTGACCAGGCTGAGCCGCCCGTCATAAGCCGCGCTGAGCGCGCTTCCGGCCTCATAGGCCGCCCGGTCGCGGTCGAAGCCGACCACCCGGCACGCCGCCGCTTCCAGAATGGCCCGGCTATAACCGCCGGCGCCGAAAGTGCCGTCCACATAGATGCCGCCCTCGCTCGGGCGCAGCATGGCCATGACCTCATCAAGAAGCACCGGAATGTGACGAGCAGGTCCGCCAGCGGCCATGTTGCCGCAGCCCGTCATGATCCGGTGCTTCCTGGAGTTTCTGCCGACGCCCCCCGCGCCCGCAGAAGGTTTCTGTGGGTCCGGACCCGCGCCCGCGCCGTCTTGCGGCGCTCCTCGAGCTTGTCCGGTGACCACAGTTGAAATTTATGCCCGACCCCGACGAAACAGACCCGATCGGCGATGCCGGCATGGCTGCGCAGGCGCTCGGGCAGCACCACGCGCCCGTCCTGATCGATCTTGAGGATTTCACTGTCGCCGAACAGCGCCAGCGACAATTCATCGCGCTCGTCCGAATAGGGCGGCAGATCTTCCAGGAGATTCTGGATTTCGGCAATCAGCGAGGCCCCGCCCGCATCCAGCGTGTCCTGATCGAGCGAGGGATAGCAGAACACGCCGTCAAACCCGTCCCGGGCCAGAATGGCGCGAAACGGCGCCGGGACCGAAACCCGTCCCTTGGCGTCGATCCTGTTCGTGTAGGAAGACACGAACCGCTCCATCTCAACTCCCCTTTTCGCGCAAATCGCGTGGCGGGCGGCGCCCGCCGCCCATGGTTCCGGTTTTTCAAGGCGCTGCCCGGCATGCGGCGCGGGCAATTGCCGACACAATACCGGTGTCTATGGGATATCATGGTATTGTATGGGCGTCAATGGAGATCGTAGGAAAAACAGGGTTGATGCTTGGTAAATACCGGTCTGATTTCAACAGACTATGGTTAATTTTGCGTTAGGACCTGAGGCGCGCCGTTCGCCGCCGGACGCCGGGGGTGCATGCATCATGAAAGCCAGGCGTCAGACGGCCTGTAAGCCGGGTTCTGTACATGGGGCAAGCCCCATGCGATGACCATTCATCTTGAGCCAGCCTCGCGGCGGACTTCATGCAACCAACCCGGACTGCCGGCCCGGAAAACGGGGCCCGGAGCTGACGCTCCGCGCAGTCCCTATTCGGTTTTGCTCCCGGTGGGGTTTACCCTGCCGCCCCCGTTGCCGGCGGCGCGGTGCGCTCTTACCGCACCCTTTCACCCTTGCCGGAGGCCGAAGCCCGCCGGCGGTTTGCTTTCTGTGGCACTGTCCCTGGGGTCGCCCCCGCCGGGCGTTACCCGGCACCGTGTTTTCCTGGAGCCCGGACTTTCCTCCATGCCGGTAAACCGGACATGGCGGCCATCCAGCCGTCTGACCTGAGTGAATGTGAGGATTTGCGCCTGCGAGTCAAGCCCGTATGCCCCGGGGCGGATTTGGCGGGTTCAGCCCTCGGCGCTCTCCTGGGCCAGCGCGGCGGCGAGCCCCCTTGTCGCCGTATCGGCGACCCCATCCACCCGCCAGGAGCGGAAATGAAGCTGCAAGGCCTTTGTTACCGCCTGGGTGTGCTCGCAAAACTCGCCGCTCACCGCGACCTGGTAGCCGAAATCGGCCAGCGCCCGCTGATATCGGCTGACCTCCTCGCCGCTATCGCCGATGCGCAAAGCCCCGCCGGTGACCGGCGCGGCCTGGGGCCACAGCCCGATCCCCGACGCCGCCAGGCGCTGCCAGTCGAAAAACGGCCCCGGATCGACCTTGCGCCCCGGCGCCACATCGGAATGGCCCAGCACCCGCCGCGCCGGGATGCCGTGGCGCCGCATGATGTCGCGGCACAGGCTGATCACCGCCAGCATCTGCGCTTCGGGAAATTCCGGATCGGCGCTTTCCGGGCCCTCATTGGCGATCTCGATTCCAATCGAGCAGCCATTGATGTCGCGCTCCCCGGCCCAGAACGCGGCGCCCGCATGCCAGGCGCGGCGCGCTTCCGGCACCAATTGCACGATATGCCCGTCCTCATAGACGAAATAATGGGCGCTGACCTGCGACTCGCGCATGCACAGCCATTTCAGGGCGCCGTCGGCGTCCGGCATGCCGGTATAATGCAGCAGCAGCATGTCGATGGCGAGGCGCGCATCGCGCGCGCCATGATTGGGCGAGGGGCAAAGCAGCACGCCCAGGGCGCTGTCCGCCCTCACATTCCCCGCTCCTTCTCGATGCGGTCATAGGCGTCGTTGATATGGGCCAGTTTCTCGGTGGCCAGCGCAATGAATTCCTCCGGCATGCCGGCGGCGATATGCTTGTCGGGGTGATTTTCGGCCACCAGCTTGCGATAGGCCTTCTTGATCTGGGCCGAGCTCATATCGCGGCTCACCCCCAGCACCACATAGGGGTCTTCCTTGTCGGGCTCCACATGGCGCTCGCGGATGCGGGCGAAATCGGCGCCGGCAAAACCGAAGATTTCGGCCACCGATTCCAGGAACTGCGCCTCGCCCGGATGCACCACCCCGTCCGCCTTGGCGATGTGATAGAGCCCGTCCATCACATCTTCCAGCACCGGCGAGCCTTTGCCGAACAGACCCACAAGTTGGGTGGCATAGGATTCATAGCCCGCTACGTCCTTCTTGGCGAGATTGAACACCCGCGCCACATTCTTCATTTCATGAGCCGGGATCCGAAACACCTGCTTGAAGGCATCGACCTCATCGCGGGTCACCCGCCCGTCGGCCTTGGCCATTTTGGCGCCAAGGGCGATCACCCCGATGGTGAAGGCGATCTCCCGCTGCGGCCGGTTTTGCGGCCGCGCCTCCTCGCCCGATTTCTTGTCGACAGCGTAATGCCCGGCCACCGCGCCCAGCAAGGCCCCCAAAGGCCCGCCCATCGCAAAGCCAGCGGCCGCGCCCGCCAATTTCCCCCAAATAGACATGGGCCGGACTTTACGCGATTCCGCACCGCTTGGCGAGGGCATGAAGACGCGGAAAATGCCTCTATTGCCTGCCCCCGCCTATCGGCCTAGGTTCAGGCGTAAAAGGCAGTTAAGGCACGTAATTTCATGACCATCAGCATCACATTACTGGGCACCGGCTGCCCCAGCGCCTGCCCCGAGCGCCGGGGCGCCGCCCAGCTCATCCGCACCCCGCAGCGCGCCGTTCTGGTCGATTGCGGCTCCGGCGTCACCCAGCAATTGGTGGCTGCCGGCTGCCCGGGCGCCGAGCTTGATGCCCTGCTGATCACCCATTACCACACCGATCATCTGATCGATCTTTATCAGCTGATCATCTCAAGCTGGCATCAGGGCCGCGCAAAGCCCTGGATCATTCACGCTCCGCTGAGCGCCCATGCCCATATCAACGCCCAGATGGAAGCCTGGCGCGACGAGCGCGAATGGCGCATCGCCTTTGAAAAGCGCCCCAACTCAGCGCGCGGGCTGGAGATCGAACTGCATGAGCTGGGACCCGGGCCGCTTGAGCTTGGGGGTGATCTGCAAGTCGAGGCGGTGCCGGTCGATCACCGCTCGGTGGAGCCGGCTTTCGGCTTCCTGTTCGTGGCCGGGCCGTGCCGCATCCTGCTCAGCGGCGACACCGCCCCCTGCCGCAACCTGGTGGAGGCGGCCCGGGGCGCTGACCTCTTGGTGCATGAGGTGTTCATTCACCGCGCCATGAAAGTGGTGGAGGGCCTGCGCAGCCAGGAGACCATCGATGCGGTCGCCGCCTATCACACATTATCCTCGGATGTGGGCGCCATTGCCGCCGAAGCGGGGGTAAAAGCGCTGGCGCTGACCCATTTCGTGCCGCCTGTGTTCGACAAGGCGGACCTGCTGGCCGAAATCCGCCGCAGCTATGACGGGCCGGTGCTGATCGGCGAGGATCTGATGCGTTTCGAGCTACCGGCCCGCCAGGTGCATTGGGACCGTTTCAGCGCCGCTTTTTAAAGGGGGGAGAATAAGCTGATGGAAACGCCCATCGCCGGTTGGGAGAAATCCGGCGATGGGGTACCAGGCGCGCTTCACGGTCACTTCATTGATGAGGTTTTCATCTGAGTGACGGTCCAGTCCGTGTCGGCGACATGGCTGGCGATCATGCGAAAATTGGTCATCGCGGCGGCATAGCCGTCCAGACCCGGCAATTGCGCCGCCGCCGTGGCGTCGGAAACCACCATGACCTCAAACCCCTGTTCGACAAGCTCACGCATATGGGATTCGGTGCACAGATTGGCCGACATCCCGGCAAGGATCACCTTGCTGACACCGCGCTTGCGCAATTGCAGCACCAGATCATTGGTCTCCGGCCCATAGACCTTGTGCGGGCTGGTGACGATGGTGGCGCCGTCCTCGATATAGGTCTTGTACCGGGGCAGCCAGTCGGCGCCGGATCCTTCCAGCCCTTCGGCGGACAGCGGATGCTTGCGGTCGAACATGCCGATCTTGTGCATCAGCGCCTCCAGGGCGCCTTCAATGCTCCAGCCATGATCATGAGGATAGTAATAATGGGGCGAGACAAAAACCGGCAGGCCGGCCGCTTTGGCGGCGGCGAACAGCCGGTCGATATTCACCACCGTGCGGTTCTTTTCGACATTCTTGCCGACAACGCCCCAGGCGACCCCATCGGGACGCAGGAAATCGATCTGCGGATCCGTGACCACCAGCGCCGTCATGCCGGTTTTGATCTTGAAGCCGGGGTCAGGCAGTCCATCGGCCCGGGACATGCCCGTGATGAGGCCGGCAAATACCAATACGGTCAGGCCGATCCATATCTTCCGGCGAAGCCTGTCTGTGGTGAGGTTGATCATGATGCTCTCCTTGAATTGGCCCGCGGTGCCGGCAGCGCGTTTGGGCGCCGCCAGCTATTTGCGCGGGACATGGCGGCTTAAAGGCCGTTGACCTTGGCGACTGACATGTGGTGCATGCCCGGCCAGTTCTTCTCGGCCTTGGCCAGCGTGCCGGCCTTGTCTTCCTTGTATTTGGCGAAGGCCACCGCATTCAGGAACACATAGAGCTTGCCATCGACGATGTCGGCAAAACGGGGCGCGGCATCCAGCTTCTTGCCGATGGCGACGCCGAAGGCGCAGAAGCCGCCATATTGCGGCATGTAGCGCGCGGGATCGGCCTTGAACTGCTTCATGGTCTTGGCGGACGAGAAGTAATAGGCGACGCCGTCACGCTCGATGGTGTATTTTGCGTGTCCGGTGCTGACCGCGAGATTGCTGGCCAGGGCCACGGTGTCATTACCGCGCAGGGCAATGCCGGCGCCGTTCAGCGTGGTGCCGGTGGAGACATTATATTCGTCCTCCGCGAAAGCCGGGGTTCCGGCCGAGATGACACCGACGAGGGCCACTGTGGTGAGGATGGTTTTCAGGTTGGTCATTTTCTTTTCCTTTCAGGATGCACCCTGCCGGGTGCCGGGTTAAGCCCCCCGTTTCTGTGCGGGGAAGCGACCGCTGGGTTCAGCGGATTTCGGGATCTGGTGGATTTCGAGGGGACTGAAGGCCGGCATTTGCCAGCTTCGCCTCCAGTTCGGCGATGCGGGCATCGCGCTCGGCAAGGGCATTCGCGGCGGCCGAGGCATCGACCATTAGCGGAATATGCTGGGGGCAGTTGATGTCCCAGGTCGCAACCTCGAACAGGATCGCGCGCTGCGCAGGCTTGCCGTTTTCAAGCCTCAGGCGCTCAAGCACGCTCTGATCGTCCTCGACCACCCGCGCCTTGCCCCAGAATTTGACACGGCGGCGCCGGCTGTAATCGATCAGGAACAGAAACGCCGAGGGGTTCTCCGACAGATTGCCAAGCGAGATATATTGATGATTGCCGGTCAGATCGGCAAATCCGATCGTCCGCTCACCCAGCACCTGCAGAAACCCGGCCGGGCCGCCGCGATGCTGAATATAGGGTTGGCCGTCCCGGTTGGCGGTGCCGAGAAAGGCGCTGTTGCGGGCGGCGATGAAGTCGGCGATATCCGGGGTGAGCCGGGTCGCCCAGGGCCGCCTTTGCGTGAACCGCTCAATCCTATCGCGGGATCCCTTGGCGGCCTGCACGGCCTTCACCGCATCAGTAAAGGCGATATCGCTGGGTGTTGAACGGGTCATGGCTCACAATCCCAGATCGGACAGGGTGGGATGGCCGTCGGGCCGGGGCCCCTGGGGCCAGTGAAACAGCCGCTCGGCACTATCGATGCGCAGATCATTGATGCTGGCGTGACGCGCCGCCATCAGCCCGTCAGGCTGAAACGCCCAGTTCTCATTTCCATAGGCGCGGAACCACTGGCCCTGATGATCGTGCCATTCATAGGCGAAACGCACCGCAATGCGGTTGTCCTGATAGGCCCAGAGCTCCTTGATCAGCCGATAACCGAGCTCGCGAGCCCATTTCTGCGCCAGAAAACCGATGATCGCATCGCGGCCGATGATGAATGTGTCGCGATTACGCCAGCGGCTGTCCGGGCTGTAGGCTTGCGCGACCGCTTCCGGGTCGCGGCTGTTCCAGGCGTTCTCGGCAAGACGGACCTTCTGAATTGCGGTCTCATTCGTAAAAGGCGGAAGTGGCGGACGGGGCATGATGGCCTCCTGGTTTCAACTGTTACCTGAAACTTAAAGGCTTCCATATTTGTTGAGCAGACGGTATGATTGGTAATTACCCTTCCAAAATTTGAGAGGATAGACAGACATTGACCGATCGCCTTGAAGCCATGTCCATCCTTTCAGCGGTGGTGGAGGCGGGCTCGCTTTCCGCCGGGGCGCGGGCGATGCGGATGCCGCTCGCCACCGTCAGCCGCAAAGTGGCGGAACTGGAGACGGAACTGGGCGCGGAGCTGATACACCGCTCCGCCCGCGGTGTGACTCTGACCGACACGGGAGAAGTATATCTGGAGGCGGCAAGGCGGATACTCGAAGATGTCGCCGAGGCGGAACGCCAGGCCGGCGGCGAATTCAGCGCCCCGAAAGGCACCCTCACCCTGACCGCGCCGATTGTGTTCGGGCGGCTGCATGTTCTCCCGGTCGTGGCGGATTTCCTCAAGGCCCACCCGGATGTGGATGCGCGTCTCGAACAGACCGACCGTTCGGTTAATCTCTATGAAGAGCATATCGATCTTGCGGTCAGGATCGGCGCGCTGCCCGACAGCAGTCTCATCGCCCGCCGGCTTGGGGCGGTGCGGCAGGTCGTTTGCGCCAGCCCCGGCTATCTGGACCGCCACGGCACCCCTTCGCGCCCCGAGGATCTGAGCGCACATACCTGCATCACATTCGCCAATCTGATGTCACCGGAGAGCTGGACCCTGAGGGGCAGCCGCGGCGCCATCAATGTGCCGATCAATTCGCGGTTTGTGGTCAATACGGCCGAAGCCGCCATTTGCGCCGCCGAGGCCGAGCTGGGCGTGACTCGGGTCCTGTCCTATCAGATCGCCGATGCGGTGAAACACGGGGCGTTGGTGCCGCTGCTGGAGACATTTGAACCCGAGCCATGGCCGGTCCATTTCCTCTACCGGCCGCGCGGCCACATCCCGCAGAAACTGCGCGCATTCCTGAACCTGGCCATTCCAAGGATTACCGAAGTGCTGAACCAATGATCACACACAGAGCCCAAGCTCCCCCGCCCCACTGCCCTTTAGTCATACTCCCTGAGGGCGGTGGGGCGGGGGAGCGGGGCGGGCAGGATCGGC
>PKTQ01000213.1 GCA_002869085.1 Hyphomicrobiales bacterium
CCAAGGTGACCGCGAAGCCGGCACCGAAAGCGCCCGCCAAAACTGCGGCGAAGGCGCCCGCGAAAGCCGCACCGAAAGCGGCAGCGAAGCCCGCCGCCAAGGTGACCGCGAAGCCGGCACCGAAAGCGCCTGCCAAAACTGCGGCGAAGGCGCCCGCGAAAGCCGCGCCGAAAGCAGCACCGAAAGCGGCCGCGAAGCCCGCTGCCAAGGTGACGGCGAAAGCAGCGCCGAAAGCGGCTGCGAAGCCCGCCACCAAGGTGACGGCGAAGCCTGCGGCGAAAGTGACCGCGAAGCCCGCACCCAAAGCACCAGTCAAGGCACCGGCCAAGCCAGCGGCGAAACCGGCACCGAAACCGGCCGCGAAAGCGCCAGCCAAAGCGCCCGCGAAACCGGCACCGGCAAGCGGCGACTCAAAATCCGGGACTAAAGCTGTTATAAAGAAAAAGACCGCCTCGACCCGGGCGGCCAAACCGGCGGCTGCCGGAACCGCCGCCGGCGGAGCCGGACGCATCGCCCCCGTGCGGCGGGGCGCACGACGCGGCATCCGCCTGAAACCGCCGGGCGGACCGACCGGACGTAAGGAGTAAGCCTGATGAACGGGACGATCATGAGCTTGACATCAATTGCCGCGCTGCTGGCGCCCGGCATCGGCAGTGAGCCGGCGCATGCGGATATGGTGGACAATAGCGCCCCGCAATTTGTCTCGCTGTCCGGCCCGGATGCCGGCACCGGCTGGGATGCCCTGCCCGGTGAAAAAAAGCTCGATGGTGTTCGCCTGACCCAATATCAGGAAACCTTCGCGCCGCTCGATTTCGACCCCGCCAATCCGGAAAAGAGCCAGAATGAAGCGCCGGCCCGCACACCGATCTGGCCATCGCCGCTGATCAAGAATCCCGCCCCCAAGGCCCCCCGGCCGGCGGCTCCGGCAATGGCGGCCCCCGCGCCCGCCGCGCCCAATTACTATCCGGCCGCCGCGCAGCCGCAGCCCCGGCCACAGCCACAGCCACAGCCTGCCTATGCCCCGCCGGCAGCGGCCTACGCCCCCCTGCCCGGCAGATCCGCGAATGCCGGCAAGACCTATCAGCCCCGCAGCTATAACAATTTGTGGGGCATGCCGCCGCCGCCCCCGCCGCCGCCGCCGCCGGTCACCGATTGGGGCAACAATCCCTTCGGTCCGCAGGTTGCGCCGCCGAATTCCACCGGAAATGTCTGGAACTTTGGCAGCCGCGCCGCCGGTGCAAGCGCCGGCAACACCCGCCGCGCGCCGGCCTATGGATATGGCCGCCCCCCGGGCTGGGAATACAGATTTGCCCCCGCCGATCCTATTGGCCGGGACGCCAAGAACAAGAAAGCCAAACCGGCCTATCCTCATCCGGGCGCCCGCCCGCCCGCCTATGGCTGGCCCGGCTATGCGCCCTATCCCGGTTTTTGACGGGAAACGAAAAGAAATTCGGGCCTGGTCCCGATGAGAACGCGGTCAGAGATCCCTCCTTGCCGCGAGCTGTAAGCAAAGCAGAGGGAAATGAAAGGTGAAGCCCATGAACAAGCTTCTCAAGACCGTCGCACTGGCCGGCACCATGGCCGTTGCCGCCGCCGCGTTTTCAACTCAAGCCAGCGCCTGGTGGGGGGGTGGCCCCTGGAATGGCAATGGCCTCGGCAATGGCTGGGGCGATGGCAATTTCGGCATGAACTTCTCGGGCCGCGGCTCGGGCTATGGCCGGGGCTACAATCGTGGCTACGGTTATGGCGGCTATCCCTATGGCGGTTACGGCCCCTGGGGCGGCGGCTATCCCGGTTACGGTTATGGCGGCTATCCCGGCGCCTATGGCGCGCCTTACGGCTATCCGCCGGTGGCTCCGCGGCCTCCGGTGGCACCTGCCGCTCCGAAAGCCGAGAAATAAGCTTTTCGGCGCATAACGACAATGGTGATGGATGCGGCCCGGCCTCGGCTCAAGGCCTCATCCCCACCGCAATACAAAAAAGGCAGGCAAAGCGGCGTTAGAAATTCCTGCCCGCCATTGATCGGCGCCAGAGGGTACAGATCATGGGCAGGTTCATGGAGCATAACAAGAACTCCCTCCTTGTTATGTTCTTCAGGGGAAGAGGGAACTGAAAAGGAGAAGCACGATGAACAAGCTTCTGAAAACTGTAGCGCTGGCCGGTTCACTTGGCCTGGCAGCCGCGGCCCTGACCACCGAAGCGAATGCCTGGTGGGGTCCGTGGGGCGGCGGTCCCTGGAACGGACTCGGCAATGGCTGGGGTGATGGTGACTTCAGCATGAACTTCTCGGGCCGTGGCTCGGGATATGGCCGTGGTTATGGCTATGGCAACCCCTATTATGGCGGTTATGGCCCGTGGGGCGGATACCCCGGATATGGCTATCCGGGCTATGGCTATGGCTATCCGGGAGCCTGGGGTGCCTACCCTTATGCCCCCGTAGCTCCGGCTGCTCCGGCGGCTCCGGCGGCCAAAAAAGACAAATAGCGCATTTGGAGAAAGGGGCGCGATTTGCCCCTTTCTCCCCCCTCAGATTGGATAAATGGAGATAATAATATGATGAAGTCAGCAATTGCCCTGTCGGCGCTGATAATTACGGCCAGCGCTGGCGCACCGGCGCTGGCTGCGAGTTTTACGGCGGATGCGGTTGAGACCCGTCCGGGGCAGCAACTGCGTTATGGAAAACTGACCGTCCGGGACAATCTGTCCCGTTTCGAATTTCAGGTCCGCGGCAAGCCGGTGGTGCAGATCACCGACAAGACCGCCAAGATCACCCGCTATCTCTCGCCGCTGTCGCGCACTTATTTCGAGGTCAAAGGCGCCCCGAATTCCGAAATGGACGGCGACTTCGCCCACGCCTCGCCCTGTCCCGACAATGAGAAGATCAAATGCGTCAAGGACAAGGACGAGCAGCTTGGCGGTTTCACGGTCGAGAAATGGAAGCTGACCGCCGAGGGCATTGACCGCCCGGCCTATGTCTGGTGGGAGCCGAAGCGCAAAATGGCCCTGCGCCGCGAATTTCTCAACGGTTCGGTGCAGCAGATGATCATGCACGGCGTCATGCCCTATGATCGCGGCCGCAACGCCGAAAACTGGGAAATTCTCTACATGTCGCCCTTCGGCCGCTATAATCGCGGCTCGGTGCAATATGATGCGGATCTCGGCGTCGCCGTGCTGCAGAACTTCCCCAATGGCCTGTCCCGCTCGCTGAACAATGTTCAGGAAGCCAAGCCCGATGACAGCCTGTTCGCCGTGCCCGAGCGCTACAAGAAGATCGATGCGCCCAAGCCGAGAATGCCGCAATTCAACCAGCCCGACCTGAGCCGCTTCGCCGACCCCAAGGCCAAGGAAAGGATGGCGGCACCGCGCCCTTTCCCCAAGGCGCCGGCCTTCAATGAAATGCCGGAATGGGTGAAAAAGGCCCATCAGGAAGCCATGGAGCGGATGAAGAAAGGCCCCACCTACCAGCCGGCCGAGAAGCCCGACTGGGTGAAAAAGGCGGAGAAAGAAGCCATGGAGCGGATGAAGAAAGGCCCCGAATTCAAGCCGGCCGAAACCCCCGAATGGGCGAAAAAGGCGGAAAAAGAAGCCATGGAACGCATCCGCGAAGCGGAAAAAAAGCATGGCGTTCAGACCCCCCCTTGGGTAAAGACTATGCAAGGCAATGAGGCCGGCCCGCAAGGATATGCCGGCCCGTGGGGCGGGCGTCCCTGGGGTTACGGAGCCCCGGGCTGGGGAGCGCCGGGAGCATATTACGGCCATCCGGCCTATCGCGGATATGCGCCGCAATTCCGCCCTGCCCCCTGGTTCAACCGGCCCCCGGCACCCGGAGCAGCAGAGGCAAAGTAGATCCGATGATTACGGTAGTTGGAAATCTCAAAGGCGGAACGGGCAAGAGCACCGTTGTGTTTAACCTGGCCCTGTGGCTCGGCCACAAGGGCAACCCGGTCAGATTGTTCGATCTGGATCCGCAGGCCACCTTGACCGATACGGTCGAGGTGCGCCACGAGGAAGCCTATGAACCTTCCCTGCATGTGGACCACCAATTGCCGTCACGGATCACGGGAGAGGCATTTGTCGATGTGGGCACGTCCAATATGGACGCCCTCAAAGACGCCCTCTCCCGCGCTGGCCGGGTCCTGATGCCGGTCACCCCCAGCCAGGCGGATGTCTGGTCGACCCAGCGTTTCCTGTCGATCATCGAGGAAGCCACCGCCAGGAAGAAGAACAAACCGGAGCTGATCGCATTTCTCAACCGCGCCGACACCCATCCGCTGTCGCGCGAGAATGACGAGGCCTTCGAGGCTCTGAGCCAGTTGGAAGGTGTGCGGGTTCTGAGACCGATGCTGTCCTACCGGATCGACTTCCGCCGCTCCTTCAGCGAGGGCCTGTGCGTGAGCGAGCTCAACCCCGGCAGCAAGGCCTCGGTGGAGCTGGACGCTCTGGCCAAGGCCCTGTTCGCCCCTGCCAAAAAGCCCAAGGCCAAGCCCAAAGCCAAGAAGAAAAAAACCAAATAGTCCTGGATACCGGGCGCCCATTGCCGCGCCCATCAACTCCGGACAACAAAAACATAAAAACGCATCGGGAGGGAGCGCATGCAATCCATACGGAATATTCTGGCCATTATCGGCCTTTTGACCATCGTGGCTGCGGTGATGGTCGGTCCGCAACTGGCCAGCCTGTATAAATACAAGCAGGCTTTTGACGATTTTGACCCCAAGGCCAAGGAGGTCTATCTGGAAATCGCCGACAAGCTGGTGGAAACCGGCAGTCCGGTGGCGGCCACGGTCTGGAAATGGGAGGTCAATGACGACATCACCTTCGAGGATCTGGACGAGACCATCAAATCGGTAGCGGCGGAGAACAACATCAAGGATGTGGGCGCCCTGCCCCTGTCCGACCAGATTTCGGCGATGACCGGCAAGACCTATCGCAAGGTCAAGATTTATCTCTATTGCAACCCGCTCACCGCGGCCAAGATGCTTGATTTCGACGACGCCTATGCCGCCTATCTGCCCTGCCGGGTCACGGTGGTGGAAGACAAGAAGGGCAAGCTCTGGCTCTATACCCTCAACATGGATCCGATGATCTATGGCGGCAAGGTCCTGCCGCTGGAGCTGCGCAAGGAAGCTCTCGGCATCAAGGACAAGATCAGGGCGATCGGCAAGCGCGCCGCAGTGGGTGACTTTTAGGCACCCGGTCCGAAAAAGGGTTTTGGCCGCTGAAGGCTAAATGAAAAGGGGCGCATCCTGGTGCGCCCCTTGGCATTTCGTCCTGTATCGCGGGAAATGGATTGCCCCTGACGGGCTTATTCGGACTCCGCCTCGATCTGCTTGATCGCCGTCGCCATCATCTCCGAAAGCGTACGCTTGATCTGGTGCTCGGATTTTTCCACCCCGGCCTCGTCGAGATCGCCTTTGATTTTCTCGATCACGTCATTATCGCCCGGCTCCTTGAAGTCGGCCATGATCACTTCCTTGGCGTAGCTCTCGGCCGCTTCCCCGGTGATTCCCATCAACTCGGCCGCCCACAGACCGGCCAGCTTGTTGCGCCGCGCGGTCGCCTTGAACATGATTTTCTGATCATGGGCGTATTTGGCTTCAAACCCGTCTTCACGTTTGTCGAAAGTCGTATTCATGTCCCATTTGCTCCACAGGCTGATGTCTCTGACGATAATATGTCACATTTCCTTACGAACCCAGACCGAAAATCACGGCCCTTACATTACAACATAAGTGCAGCAACCGGATTGTGAAAGTCCTGTCTTTGGGTTAGTTTCTTGGCAGTTGACAAACGATTCCCACAGATCAGGACGGATTTCATGAATCGCCGCCGCCGCATTTACGAGGGCAAGGCCAAGATCCTCTATGAAGGACCGGAGCCGGGCACGCTCATCCAGCATTTCAAAGACGACGCCACCGCCTTCAATAACAAAAAGCACGAGATTATCGACGGCAAGGGTGTCCTCAACAACCGCATCTCCGAATTCCTGTTTCTGCGTCTGGCGGAAATCGGCATTCCGACCCACTTCATCCGTCGGATGAATATGCGCGAGCAACTGATTCATCAGGTTGAGATTATCCCGCTTGAGGTCATTGTCAGGAACATCGCCGCCGGCTCGATCGCCAAGCGTCTGGGCCTTGAGGAGGGCGCCGCGCTGCCGCGCCCGATCATCGAGTTCTGCTACAAGGCCGACGAGCTTGACGACCCGCTGGTCAGCGAGGACCATATCGCCGCCTTCGGCTGGGCCAGCCCGCAGGATCTCGACGACATTATCGGCCTGTCCTCGCGCATCAATGATTATCTGTGCGGCCTGTTCCGGGGCATCGGCATCAAGCTGGTCGATTTCAAGATCGAATTCGGCCGCCAGATCAAGGATGACATGGTCCAGGTGCTGCTCGCCGACGAAATCAGCCCCGATTCCTGCCGCCTGTGGGACGCCGCCACCGACAAGAAGCTCGACAAGGACCGCTTCCGCCGCGATCTGGGCGGCATGATGGATGCCTATCGCGAGGTGGCTCGCCGTCTCGGCATCATGCCCGAGAGCGACCGCCCGGACGGCTCCGGGCCCGTATTGGTGAAATCCTGACCTGAAATCTCGATTCTGCGCCCGCCCCGGGTGCACAAGCTGGGGAGCCTCATGAAAATCATTGTCAAAGTTACCTTGAAAAACGGTGTTCTCGACCCTCAGGGCAAGGCGATTCGCCGCGCCCTGGCCTCGCTCGGCTTTGAAGGGGTTGAGGATGTCCGCCAGGGCAAGCTGATCGAACTCGACATCGCCGAGACCGATCCTGAAAAGGCCCGCGCCGCCGCGCTCGACATGTGCGAGAAGCTGCTCGCCAATACCGTGATCGAAAACTACACCGTCGAACTGGCATGACCGCCCGGGCCAGGGGGATAAGTTCATGAAAGCATCCGTCATCGTTTTTCCCGGCTCCAATTGCGACCGGGACATTCAGGTCGCCCTCCGCCATTCCATGGGCGAAGAACCGCAAATGGTCTGGCATGGAGACGCCGAAGTGCCGCGGAGCGACCTGATCGTGCTGCCGGGCGGCTTTTCCTATGGCGATTATCTGCGCAGCGGCGCCATCGCCGCCAATTCGCCGATCATGCGCGATGTGGTGGCCAAGGCCGGCCAGGGCGTGCCGGTGCTCGGCATCTGCAACGGCTTCCAGGTGCTGATCGAATCCGGCCTGCTGCCCGGAGCCCTTCTGCGCAATGCCGGCATGCACTTCCTCTGCCGCGATGTCGGCCTCCGGGTCGAAAACACCGGCACCGTGTTCACCGGCCACTATGAAAAGGGCCAGATCGTCACCATTCCCATCGCCCATCATGACGGCAATTATTTTGCCGATGACGCCACGCTTGAGCGCCTGGAGGGCGAAGGCCGCGTCGCTTTCCGTTATTGCGACAGCGAAGGCGCCGCCGGCGAGGACGCCAACCCCAACGGGTCGCTGAACAATATCGCCGGCATTCTGAACGACGGCGGCAGCGTGCTCGGCATGATGCCCCATCCCGAGCGCCTGGCCGATCCGTTTCTCGGCGGCACTGACGGCAAACCGATGTTCGATGGTCTTGTGGAGGCCCTGTCATGACCGAAATGACCCCTGAACTGATCGCCGAACACGGCCTCACCCCGGAGGAATATGACCGCATTGTCGAGGCGCTGGGTGGCCGCGCCCCCAATCTGACCGAATTGGGCGTGTTCTCGGTCATGTGGTCCGAGCATTGCTCCTACAAATCCTCGCGGGTGTGGCTGAAAGAGCTGCACACCACCGGCGCCCAGGTGATCCAGGGCCCCGGCGAGAATGCCGGCATCATCGATATCGGCGACAATCAGGCGGTGGTGTTCAAGATGGAGAGCCACAACCACCCCTCCTTCATCGAGCCCTATCAGGGCGCCGCCACCGGCGTCGGCGGCATCATGCGCGACGTGTTCACCATGGGCGCCCGGCCGATCGCCAATCTCAACGCCCTGCGCTTTGGCGAGCCGGACCATGAAAAGACCCGCCATCTGGTGTCCGGCGTGGTCGAGGGCATTGGCGGCTATGGCAATTGCATGGGCGTGCCCACGGTCGGCGGCGAGGTCAATTTCGATGCCTCCTATAATGGCAATATCCTGGTCAACGCCATGTGCGTGGGCCTGGCGGAGGCGGACAACATCTTCTATGCCGCCGCCGGCGGGGTCGGCAATCCGGTGATCTATGTCGGCTCGCGCACCGGGCGCGACGGCATTCACGGCGCCACCATGGCCTCGGCCGAGTTCGACGATGATTCCGATGAAAAGCGCCCCACGGTGCAGGTGGGCGATCCCTTCGCCGAAAAGCTGCTGCTCGAGGCGTGCCTTGAGCTGATGGCCGGCGATGCCATCATCGCCATCCAGGACATGGGCGCCGCCGGCCTCACTTCCTCTTCGGTGGAAATGGCCGACAAGGGCGGGGTCGGCTTTGCGCTCGACCTCGACAAGGTGCCCCAGCGTGAGGCCAATATGACGCCTTATGAGATGCTGCTGTCCGAAAGCCAGGAGCGCATGCTGATGGTGCTGAAACCGGGCCGCGAGGACGAGGCCCGGGCTATTTTTGAAAAATGGGAGCTGAATTTCGCCGTGGTCGGGGTCACCACCGACACCGGCCGCCTGGTGGTCAGCCATCAGGGCGAGATCGTCGCCGACATGCCCCTGCATGCCCTGGCCCATGACGCGCCGATCTATGAGCGCCCCTGGGTCCCCACCCCGCCCCCCGCCGCTCTGGGTGCCGCAGACGTGCCGGCCCCGGACGATATTGCCGGGACCCTGGCCCAGCTCGTCGCCGCGCCGGACATGGCCTCGAAGCGCTGGGTGTGGGAGCAATATGACCATATGGTGATGGGCGACACCGTGCAGCGCCCCGGCGGCGATGCGGCGGTGGTGCGCGTACACGGCACCGGCAAGGGCCTTGCCATGTCGGTCGATGTCACCCCGCGCTATTGCAAGGCCGACCCGGTGATGGGCGGCCGCCAGGCCATCGCCGAATGCTACCGCAACATCACCGCCACCGGCGGCCAGCCGCTCGCCACCACCGACTGCATGAATTTCGGCAGCCCGGAGCGCCCCGAGATCATGGGCCAGTTCGCCGGCGCCGTCGAGGGCATGGCCGAGGCCTGCCGCGTGCTGGATTTCCCCATCGTGTCGGGCAATGTCTCCTTCTATAACGAAACCAAGGGCGAGCCGATCCTGCCCACCCCGGCCATTGGCGGCGTCGGGCTGATTCCGGATATCCGCCACATGATGACCGCGGCGCTGAAGGATGAGGGCGACGTGCTGATTCTCATCGGCGAGGAACATGGCCATCTCGGCCAGTCGCTCTATCTGCGCGAGATACTCGGCCGCGCCGACGGCGCCCCGCCGCCGGTGGATCTCGCCGCCGAAAAGCTGAATGGCGGCTTTGTCCGCGCCCTGATCTGGGAAGGCAAAATCAACGCCGCCCATGACCTGTCCGATGGCGGGCTCTATGTTGCCGCCGCCGAAATGGCCATGGCCGGCAATATCGGCGCCGATCTGAAAACCGGCGAGGACGATCTGCCGCTGCATGCGGCCCTGTTCGGCGAGGATCAGGCCCGTTATCTGATCACCGCCCCCTCGGGCGGCGCCCTGGATATTCTGGTGGCGGCGAAAAAAGCCGGGGTTCCGGCCCGCCTGGCCGGAACAGTTGGCGGCGGGGAATTGACAGTCAATGGAGGCCTTCCCATATCAGTGCAATCGCTTCGCAATAAGCACGAACACTGGTTGCCCGATTACATGGCGGGCTGATAAGGGAGTTACCTTCATGCCGATGAAAGCCGAAGACATCGAAAAGATGATTCTTGAAGCTCTGCCCGATGCCAAGATCACCATTGAGGATCTGCGCGGCGACGGCGACCATTATGCCGCCAATGTCGTCTCGGAGAGCTTTCGCGGCAAAACCCGGGTCCAGCAGCATCAACTGGTCTATGACGCCCTGAAGGGCAATATGGGCGGGGTGCTGCATGCTTTGGCGCTGCAAACCGGCGTGCCGGGCGATTAATCCTACCCCTTTTAATTTGGAATCGTTATAAAACTATGGAAATCCCGCCCTCCCCCCGGGCCGGAAAACCCTTTAAGGAGATATGCAATGTCCGATAACATCACCCATGACCTGATCCAGAACCAGGTGAGCAGCAATGACGTCGTTTTGTTCATGAAAGGCACGCCGCAATTTCCGCAATGCGGATTTTCCGGTCGCGTGGTGCAGATTCTCGACCATCTCGGCGTGAATTTCATCGGCGTCAATGTGCTGGAGAATGACGATCTGCGCGAAGGCATCAAGAGCTATTCCAACTGGCCGACCATTCCGCAGCTTTATGTGAAGGGCGAGTTTGTCGGCGGCTGCGACATTGTCACTGAAATGTTCCAGCAGGGCGAGCTACAACAGCACCTGTCCAGCAAGAATGTCGTCACGGCCAAGGCGAGCTGATTTCCGGTTGCATCGCTCCCGGATATGACCTGTAATATCCTTTCATTCATTTGACCGCTGCGCGCTGCGGGATTTCGGCCGGCCCGAAAGCTCCGCGGCGACCAGTCCTCAGGGAGCCGGCTCCATGCGTATCGCCGTTACCAGCCAGAATTTCAGAACCGTCACCGGCCATGCCGGCAAAACCAGGCGCTTTCTGCTTTATGAAGTCGGCGCCGACGGCGAGCCGAACGAGACAGGCCGGCTTGACCTGCCCAAGGACATGACGGTCCATTCCGCCTCGCCCGATGCTCCGCATCCGCTCGATGACTGCGACTGCATCGTCACCGGCAGTTGCGGCGAGGGATTCCCGCGCAAAATGGCCCGGCGCCATATCAGCGTTTATGTCACGGATCTGACCGATCCGGCGGCGGCGGTCCGGGCTGCCGCCTCCGGCCGCACCACCCACTGACCCCGGCCATGGCCAGCCCGCGGCTCGCCCTGCCTGCTCTGCTGCTGGGCGCCGCCGGCATTGGCTTTTCCCCTATTTTCATGCGGCTCAGCGATGTCGATCCGGCCGCCAGCGCCTTTCACCGGGTGTTTCTGGCCCTGCCGCTGATCTGGGGCTGGCGGCTGATTGAAAAGAACCTGCCCGACCCGCCCCCCGGCCCGGCCAGCCGCCGCGACTATCTGGTGTTCCTGCTGTCCGGCTTCTTCTTTGCTGGCGATCTCGCGTTCTGGCACACGGCTGTCGCCTATACCTCGGTGGCCAATGCCACTTTGCTGGCCAATTTCGCACCCGTTTTCGTCACCCTGGCCGGCTTCGTGCTGTTCGGCTAGCGCTTCTCGAAGCTGTTCATGGCCGGGCTGGTGCTCGCCACCATGGGCGCGGTCATCTTGCTGGGCGACAGCCTCACCATCAGCAGTAAGAACCTGTTCGGCGACATGCTGGGCCTGATCACCGCCTTTTTCTATGCCGGCTATATCGTTTCGGTCAGCCGCTTGCGCAGCAAATTCAGCTCCGCCACCTTCATGGCCTGGGGCACTCTGGTCACCGTGGTGTTTCTGTTTCCGGTGGCCTGGTTCTTCAGCAGCTCCATGCTGGCCGCCACGCTGCAGGGCTGGCTGATCCTGCTTGGCCTGGCCTGGTTCTCCCATACCGGCGGCCAGGGTATGATCGCCTATGCGCTGGCCCATCTGCCGGCCGCCTTTTCTTCCGTCGTGCTGTTGATGCAGCCGGTAATCGCCGCCATCGCCGCCTGGC
>PKTQ01000215.1 GCA_002869085.1 Hyphomicrobiales bacterium
GTCATTTCTGTTGAAAAGTAACGTCACAGCATTGAGGCTTTACTAAGATCACCCCACATCGACATCTCACCGCTGCATCGATGAGGCAGTTGTTGACCCACAGCCGACGTTTGCCAAGTTGTTGCGAAGGTCAACGTTGGGCGGGGAGCAGCCATTCGCTGCATTAGACACGAACGTCTGCAAGTGGACTGATACCGGTCAATAATGCCGTTGCCAGAATGCGTGCTAATGACCCAAATCAGTCCTTTTAGAAAAACGGCCGACACAGCTATGTCAGAGTGGAACACCTATTTGTTCACTTCAATTGGCACTCGGTTCCAAATTCATGGTTATGATTTTCCTGCGATCTCGGCTTCAAGTGCTCGAGTACGTTTCTGCATGCGCATTCCGGCAAAAAGCGACGCGACTGTCAGTATGATTAACGCCAGCGACAATGGCCTTGTCAGGAAAATGGTCAGATCACCATGTCCGATCAGAAGGGCTCGGCGCAGTCCTGCTTCTGCCATCGGCCCGAGAATGACACCGAGCAGAATGGATGCCATGGGAAACCCGGCCCGGGTCAGAAAATAGGCCGCCGTACCAATGCCGATGGTTACGCCCACATCAAACGTGTATTGGCGGACGGTGAACGCCCCGACAAGACTGATCAGCAACATCGCCGGGGCCAGGATGGTGGTCGGCACCTGAACAATCTTGGCAAACCACCGGCTGCCATACCACCCCATCACCAGCATGACGAGATTGGCGAAGAAACCGGCAAGGATAAAGGTGTAGGTGACCTCGGCGTTTTTCGTGAACAGATCGGCTCCCGGCACCAGTCCATGAATCATCAGAGCGCCCAGGATAACAGCCGCGGTCGGGCTACCGGGAATCGACAAAGTCAGGAGCGGCACAAGGGAACCGTTGCAAACGCCGTTATTGGCGGCTTCCGACGCCGCCACGCCCTCAGGGATGCCCGTGCCGAATTTCTCCGGAGTCTTGGAAGCGCGTTTGGCGGCGGCATAGCCCACGAAGCAGGCAATGTTGGCGCCGGCGCCGGGTATGATGCCGATCAATGTGCCGAGGAATGCGGAGCGCAGATAGGTCAGCTTCATGGCCCAGATTTCAAGCCAGCTCAGCTTCGGACCGCCGCCATCCCTGGTATCCACGCTGATCTGTCCGGAGCCGGTGCGAACCAGATCTCCGATCAACATCAGGCAGCGGGGAAAGGCGAACAATCCCAAGATGAGCGGGATCAGTGGAAAGCCGTCGAATAGGTACATGGCTCCAAAGGTAAACCGCATGTCTCCCGTGATCGGATCAATCCCGATGGTTCCGAGGAACAATCCCAGAATTCCTGCCAGAACTCCCTTCATGATCGAGTCCGTTGAGAGGGCGGCAATGATTGTCAATCCGAAGATGGCCACAAGAAAGTATTCCGGCGGCCCAAAAGCCAGAGAGACCCGGGCCAGGGGTGGCGCCAGCACCAGCAATACCAATGCGCTGAACATGCCGCCGAAAGCCGAAGCAGAAACCGAAGCGGTCAGCCCCTTGTTGGCAAGCCCCTTCTTTGCCAGCGGGTGACCGTCGAACACGGTCGCTGCATCCGCCGATGTTCCGGGCACGCCGAGCAAGACGGCTGTGATCCCGCCTCCATAGATCGCGCCCGCATAGACGCCGGCCAGCATCGGCAGCGCAATGATGGGATCCATTCCGAAGGTAAAGGGGATCAGCAAGGCGATCCCGATGGTCGCGCCCAATCCGGGCAAGGCACCGCAAACGATACCCCAGGCCACGCCTCCGGACATTGCCAGAAAGGTCAGGGGCTTCAAAAGATTGATAAGGGGAGCAAAGATATCCATGGCTCAGCCTCCCCATCCGAAGAATGGGGCGGTCGGCAGCCGAACCTCAAGCCCAATCCGAAAGACCAGTACCAACAGGCCCGGAAACAGCAGGGCGATATACCAGCGGCGCAGAGCTTTCACTCCTCCCAGAAGAACCATGGATGCCAACATGAAAACAACGGCGGAGATCTCGAACCCGATTACTGGAAACACCAGGAAAAACCCTATGACAAGCAAAAAGAAGGCGCCCATGACAAGGGTGCTTCTCAGTTCTTTTTCATTTGAAGATTTATCGTCTTTGCCGCCGGCTCCAGAAATGAACATTCGCAGCAATTCAATGACCGAGAAAACCGCCAGGCCGACGGCCATGGCCCGGGGAAACATCTCCGCACCGGGCGTCATGTCTGCGGTCCAGTGGAAAATCAGACCGCTCAGTATGACCAGTCCGCATAATAAAACAAATGATAGATGTCGCTTATCTAGCATGGCCGCCACCTTATACCTGTTGGGTCTGATTTCCCGATTGGGTGCTTTGGACCGATTGCAACTTTGCTACCGGTCCAAAGCAATTTGCGCAGTGTGTTGCTATTTCACCAATTTCTCGGGCGGCAGAATTTCGCGCATCAGGTCCTGCAGTTTCAGCAAATAGGTCTGAAACTCCTTACCGGAAAGATGGGAAATGGTTGCAGCAATTCCGACCTTCTTTGCCTCTTCGAGGAACTGCGGATCCTTGACCACCTTTGCCAGCAGGTCATCGAGATACTTGATGCGCTCTTCCGGTACACCGGTGGGAACGGCAAAGCCACGATTTGAACCGACCTGAATGTCATAGCCTAGATCTTTGTAGATCGGCACATCGGGAAGTGCAGAGTACCGTTGGCCACCACCGACGACCAGAATGCGGACTTTGCCTTCCTTGGCCAAGGCAGCGTATTCCGAGACACCGCCGGAACCGACATCAATATGGCCGCCGAGCAGCGCTGCACGGGAGTCGGCAGCCCCGTCAAACGGAACATATTGCAGTTTAGCGCCGGTTGCCTTCGAGAACATGATGTAGTGGACATGATGGGCGCCATAGAGGAACGTCCCGCCCCAATTGATCTTGCCCGGATCCTTCTTCGCCGCGGCAATCAGATCCTCGATGGTCTTGTAGGGGCTATCCGCCCTGACGACGACGACAGAAGGATCGAGAACCACACGACCGATCGGACGGAAGTTTTTCTTGAGGGAATAGGTCACGCCCTTGCGGGTCAGTTCATGGGTAACAATGCTGAGGGTTGTGATCGCACCCAGCTGGTAGCCATCCGGCTTGGCCTGAGAAAGCAGCGTATAGCCGATCTGGCCGCCGGCACCCGGATAGTTTTGGACAATGAAATTGGTGCCGGTCAGGCGTCCTGCATGCTTCCAGACCAGACGCGACATGGTGTCCGTACCGCCGCCCGGTTTGACATGCAGACTGACCTTGATGTCTCTGTCGGGGTAATCAGCAGCCGACACCGACCCCATCATGACCGCGCTTGCCGCAACGCACAGGGCAACGGAAAAAGTTCGACCTAGTTTCTTGAATAACATTGTAAAACACTCCCTGGTTTCTAGTTGTAATTCTTACTGTGACAACGCCATCTGCGAATACATGGGCGCACCGGATATGCCGAGTTCCGGGGGAAATTCGACTTTCAGAAGGCTGCCGCTGTCGGACTCCGTAATAAACAGAGTTCTCATATCCGGGCCTCCGAAAGCGCAATTGGTCGTCCCCAATCCGCGAGGTGAGCGCACAACCGCGATTGGCTGTCCAAGTGCATCGTGGATCCAGACCAGCCCCATCCCGGTTTGACAGACCACCACGCCGTTCTGGGCGGTCAGGGCGAGACCGTCCGGCCCTGCCCTTCCGCCGCTGAATTGCAGGAAAAGACCAGCCTTGTTGACGCGGCCGCTTGGAGACATCGGCAACCGCCAGACGGCATTGGCCCGGGTGACTGCGAGATAGAGGACATGTTCGGCAAGATCGAGAACCAGTCCGTTGGGGCTAGGCACCTTGTCGACCAGGCACATCAGTGCACCGGTTTCCGGCTGCCAGTGATACACCCGGCCAGACGGATCTTGCAGCCCGGTCTGGCCCTGGTCGGTGAAATAAAGCGAACCGTCCCGTCCAAAATGCAAATCATTACAGCCCTTGAAGCCTTCGGTATCACAATCCCTCAAAGCGGGCGTGACTTCGCCCGTTTCGGGGTTGAGCCGCATGATCCCGTTCTGGAAATCAGCAATGAAGATCCGGCCATCGGCATGGATCTTCAATCCGTTTGGCTGACCGTCATATTCGGCGATCTGCGTAACATTGCCGGAAGGATCAGCCCGGAAAATGCGACCGAAAGGAATATCGACGAACCAGAGATTGCCTTCCCGGTCAAAGGATGGTCCCTCAAGGAAGCTGTCCACCGTCTGCCCGCGCCGGTTCCGCTCGGCCCAATATGATGACACACCGGGGCGACGCAGTGCGTCGGGCAACTCGGTGAAGATTTCAGCTTCGAGGACAACGGGCTCTGGAAGTGGAAAAGTCATGGTTCCTATCCGAATGTGTAAGCCGGCAAAATGAGCGCAATCTGCGGAAATAGAATCAGCAGCAGGAGGAAGGCCAGAATGATGGCAAAGAAGGGAATTGTTCCCACGATCACGTCCTCAACCTGAACTTCTTCGGCGGAACTGGCCACGACGAAGAGAATGACGCCGAGGGGCGGTGTAATCTGACCAAGCTCGACAAGGATCACCACGAAGACACCGAACCAGATCGGGTCTACCCCGAGGGCGAGGAGCGCTGGAAATATGACCGGCACGATAATCGCGATCATCCCCAGCCCTTCCATGAAGCAGCCAAGAATTGCGAAAACGATCATGATGATGATGAGAAACAGGAAACGCGAGATATTCGCGTCCTGAAGGAAGGAAACCAGCTGCTCCCCGGTCCCGGACAGCGCAGTCGCGTAGGCAAAGATCATCGACGTGAACACGATGAACAGGATATTGCCGCTGGTAATCACGGCGCGCGATAGCGCTTCGGTCAGAAGCGCCACGCTCAGACGGCGGTAGAGCCCGGCGATGATGATCGCCCCGACGACACCGACAGCACCGGCTTCGGTCGGGGTTGCGAAACCGCCATAGATGCTTCCAAGAACCACGATAATCAGGAGCAGGAAGGGGATGATATCAAGGAGAGCCGTTCCCAGTTCCCGAGGGGTGGCTTTTGTTTGGACTTTCGGGGCCAGATCCGGATTGAGTATGACCCGCGCTCCAATGAACCCCATATAGAGCAGCGCCAGGACGATGCCCGGCACGAGTCCTGCGGCGAACAATTGTGCGATCGAGGTCTCGGTGAAAGTGGAATAGATGATCATCGTGATGGAGGGCGGGATCAGAATGCCCAGCGTGCCGCCCGCAGCCAATGACCCTGCGACGAGACGACGATTGTAACCTCGTGCGGACAATTCAGGCAAAGCAACGGTAGACATTGCCGCGGCGGTCGGAGCGCTGCCGCCTGAAATGGCTGCAAAAATTCCGCTTCCGGCGATGTTTGTATGCAAGAGACCACCGGGCAAACGACGCATGAAGGGGGCAACGCCATTGTAGAGCCGCGTGCTGAGGCCGGAGCCCAGCAGAATATCGGCCATCAGAACAAACAGGGGAATGGCTGCAAGGGTAAAGCTGTTAGCTGCTCCCCAGCTGACAATCCCCAGCGCCTTCCAACCCGCGAATCCCTGCAGCAACCAGATATAGAGCAGACCAGCACTGGCTACGGCGAACTGGACCCACATGCCACCCAGAATGAGGCCAATCAGCAAACCGAATGCGAGGACGGCATCCATCAGTTAGGTTTCCCGAATTTTCGAGCGGTTAGCAGAAGTTGTTCCAGCAAAAAGAGCCCGAGGACGGCAAAACCGGCGGGCATAAGCAATTGAGGAATCCAGAGCGGCGTCCGCAATACGGTGGGAGCGAACTTCCCTCGTTCCAGGGAGCTGAGCATCAAACCATAGGTCTTCCAAGCCAGCACGGCGCAGACGAAAAGGGCAGCGACAATGAATAGCCGCTTTAACCAGATGCGCGCGGGACCAGGTATTTCCCCGAATAGGAAGTTGACTTGGAACAGGGCACCCCGGCGCAGCGCCAGTGCCGCTCCGAAAAAGGTCAGCATCACGACGAAATAGCCGGTAACCTCTTCAGCGAAGCCGAAGGAATAATTGAAAGCTCCCCGCAGAAAGGCCTCTCCACAGACCAGTATGACGAGCGCGATCAGAACGGTCCCTGTCGCTATCCTGGTGACACCAGCTAAGATATCGAAGACGGGACCGGCAGACACCGCTCCCGTTTCCTTATCAATGCTCATTTTATTTTCCGATCGCGCTGCGAACGAGTTTGAGCGCTTCAACATATTCCGGACCGTTCTCTTTGGCCCAGGATTCCCAGAAAGGAGCGAGTTTTGCGCGGGCCTTGGCGGCATCGCCTGGTGCTGGCTCAATGATCTTCATGCCCTTGGCTGCCTGCGCGTTTTTCTGAACTTCTTCGTCTTTGACGAATTCAGCAGAGATCGCCTCGCCTTCTTCAGCGACAATCGTGCTGAGGATTTTCTGGTCCTTTTCGCTCAGAGACTTGAAAGAGTCCGCATTGGCAATGATCATCGAGTTGCCGTAATTGACAGCAAAACGATAGTTATACGGCAGGAACTCATGCCATTTTTTAGCGCCGCCAGCGCTTGCCGTGAGAACACCTTCAATGACGCCCCGTTCCAAAGAAGTCGGCACTTCGCTTCCCGAAAGGGTGATCGGCGCACCACCGAATTCCTTGATGAATCGACCCTGCTCGGGCGAAGTCACACGGATCTTGTGACCGGACAGATCATCCAGACTTCCAATTTCGAAGGTGGTGAAAATGATCTGCTTGGGATAGCGGTAACCGCCCAGAAGCACCACACCCTGCTTGGCAAACGCTTCAGTCAGGATGGATTTCACCGAGGTATAGGCCTTGGCCCATTCCTCATCATTCTCGATCAGCATGGGCAGATTGAGCACGCGGGCAATCGGCACGTTGCCCGAGAAGAAGTAGTCTGCGGCAAAATCCACAACGCCGTCACCGACGGCCTGGGTGATGTCCGAGGACTTGATCTGGAGCGTTTTGCCCAGATGCAGCTTGATATTCAAATTACCACCGGTTTCTTTGGCCGCGCGTTCAGTGATACGCTTCATGCCTTTCACGGCAGCAGTCGTGGACACCGACGAATATGTGTAGGCAGTCCAATCCGTTGCCATTGCGTAACCAGACGACGCCATCATCATGGCCCCGACGAGCGCTGTTTTCCCGACGAATTTCAGCATTTGATTCCTCCCTCAATTGTGTGTTGTTAGTCTTCTGGAAATTCGCAACCACGCTCCCTAAGCGTGACATCAACCCAACTGCGATCATTGGACCCCTCGGCGATCGCCTTCATCTGGCTCTCTTCGGCTCCATGTTTCGCCTCTGTTCGTTTCAGAATGTCATCGGCATCGTCCAGCGGGATGCTCAGCACACCATCTGAATCGCCGATGATAATATCGCCGGGCGTTACCACCATGCCGTCGAGACTGATCGGAACGTTGATTTCACCCGGCCCATCCTTGTAGGGGCCGCGATGCGTCACACCGGCGGCATAGGTCGGCAGATTGGTTTCAACAAAGGCATCCACATCACGAATGGCACCGTTAAGCACAAACCCGACCACACCGCGTTTGATGGCATAGGCCAGCATCAGTTCTCCCATCAGAGAATTGGTCACATCTCCGCCGGCATCGACGACGATCACATCGCCGGGTTCGGCCATATCGATGGCCTTGTGCAGCATCAGATTGTCCCCGGGACGGGAAAGTACCGTCAGGGCTACGCCGGCCATGCCTCCGGACGCGTGCATCGGGCGCAGGCTCGGCCCGGCAGCTGTCAAACGCGACATGGAATCGGACACATTCGCGACCGGCAGCTTGGCAAACGCTTCAACCAAAGCCTTTGAGGCCACCCGTTGACGTTTGCAAATTCGAAATCCAATCGTCATTTTCAATTCCCCACTTGATCAGGTGTCTTGGTGGCCTCTGCCAAAAGCTTGCGGTTCGCGATTCTCTCGGGCGCAATCGGCTTGCCTTCCAGGACCTGAAAAATTCCCCGTACAGCTTCGACACCGACGCGCGCACCGGCTTCCCGTGTCACACCGGCGATATGAGGGGTCACGACGATGCGAGGTTCCGCCCAGAAGGGGTGATCGGCTGCAGGAGGCTCGATGGCGAAAGTATCGAGACCGGCACCAGCCAGATGCCCCGATTGGACTGCGGCCAACAAAGCGGCCTCATCGATCAACCCCCCGCGCGCGATGTTGAGAACGTAGCTTCCCTGAGGCATCTTTCCGATGGCCTCAGCATTCACGATCGAACGGGTCTGATCGGTCAACGGGCAATGCAGGCTGAGGATGTTGGATTCCACAAGCAACTCGTCAAAGGTCTCACACCGACGCACACCGGATTCCCTGAAGACCGCTTCGGACGCGTAAGGGTCATGGCCAATCAATTCAAGGCCGAATCCCCGGGAAATACGGGCAGTCGCCTGCGCCGTCGATCCCATGCCCATCAAGCCAAGTGTCGCGCCGCTGATTTCCCGACCAAGGAAACCGGGTTTCTCCCAGCGCCCTGCACGAAGTCCGGCATCGAGCGGCAGAATGCGTTTGACCACGGCCAACAGCAGAGCAATCACATGTTCCGCAACTGAAACGGCGTTGGCCCCTGTCGCGACAAGGACCGGAATTCCCCGTTCTGCCGCTGCGGCCAGATCGATATTGTCTACCCCTACCCCATGCTTGGAGATGACGCGCAGTTGAGGGGCTAAATCCATGACCTCTGCTTCGATACGGCCCATCCGTGATACGATGCCGACCGCTGCCGTCTTTTTGAGGTAGTCGGAAATGACATTACTATCGGCATAGGCAGGCGTATGCAGCGTCTGGTAGCCATGCTCGATCACCACCTGTTGCGCACTTGGATCAAGATTCGGGCCGGTAACCAGAATGGTCTTGCTCATTGCATGGCGCTCCATACTTGACGCGCTTCAGGCAGCCGAAATCGTTCCAGATATGTCGAAAAAACCACGTGAGCCTCCCACTCAAGCGCAGAAATTATTCTGGCAACAACTTTAAAATAAAGATTAGCTTAACAAAAACGAATAATTCTGGTAGTTAGATGAAGAAAATTTGGATTTATCCATGGACACACGTCAGATGAAAACCCTGGTTGCCATCGCGACCAGTGGAACATTTGCTCAGGCCGGCGAAATAGTTGGCCTGACGCCTTCGGCTGTCAGCCAACAGATTCAGGCTCTTGAACTGGAGTTTGGCGTGCCGCTTTTCGACCGCTCGTCGCGGCCTCCGAAAATCACTCCCCAGGGATTGCAAATCCTTGAAATGGCGAATGAAATCTTACAGATGGAGGGGGATACCAAGGCAAGCCTGCGCGGAGATCGGATTGCCGGCACCCTGATGCTCGGCTCCGTGCGATCAAGCGCACTGAACCTGCTGCCAAAAGCAATTGTGCAAATGCGCGCACAATATCCGGAGTTGAAAACCAGTCTCAGAGTGTCGTTGTCGTCAACACTCATTTCTGATGTTGCGTCCAGGCGTCTTGATGCAGCTGTCGTTGCTGAACATTTGCATTTTCCCCCTGCCCTCCGTTGGAGTCCATTTTTGCGAGAACCTCTTTGGGTAATCACACCGAAAGGCACCCAATTTTCCAGCCTGGTCAACTTGTTCAACACACGACCCTATATCCGCTTTCAAAGCTCTGTGCCCCTCGCAAATCTCATCGATACAGAAATCTCGCGTCTCGGTGTGGTGACCCATGACGTCGCGGAAATCGATACGATTGAATCCATCGTCACTTGTGTCCGTCAAGGTCTAGGGATTTCGGTGGTTCCCCATGTGGCCTTGCAGTCTCCCGAAGACCAGGATCTGATAAGATTGCCTTTCGGGGAGCCACAGGTGACACGGCAGATCGGTATCGTCGAACGCACAGTGTCACCCCGAGGGGAAATTATCGCACAAATTCATGAAGTGCTGGCCCAGCTCTGCGGGGAACACGGTGTTGGGCGTCAAGACGTACAAGTGGAAACATGATCCCTTCGCATTGCCATTCATACCCCTTGAGAAAATGAATCAAATGCAAGATGTGGATGGAACAAGGTTTTCCAGCCCGCGCTGCCCCTTCCCAAATCACATTGCTATCTCAGCGGTGAGTTCGCGATCCGGTGTCAGAACCCGTAGAGTTTCTCCGGGTTGAACCACATGCAGGCCTTGAACTGCTCTGGGCTCAGCACCTCACGGAAAAGCGCCAGCATAGGCGCGATTTCCGGCAGTGGCGGTTGAGTGATGACATGCGGCCAGTCACTGCCCCAGATACATTGCTGAGGATAGTTCGTACAAATACGGGATATCAGCGGGACAAGATCGGTGTACACGCCCACCCGCTTGCTGACCCGTGTCAGAGATAGTTTCACCCAAACCTGGCCGGTATCGAGAAGTCGAAGTAAACTCTCGACATCTTCAGGCTTTTCGGGATCGACATGGCCGATGTGATCAAGCACCAGGAGGGTGTTCTCGGGAAGATTTGGCAGCGCAATCGCGATATCGCAAAAGCTCTTGGGCTCGGTGTTCAATTCGATATGCCAGTTGAAGGATGCCGCCAAACGCGCCAGAGTGGGCAATGTGTCCAGTGCGCTCAGGCCCAGCCGCGCCCTGTCCTGAATGCGGATCGCGCGCATGCCGGCGCTGTGAAAGGAATCTAAGTCAGCAGTGTCAGGGTCGATCATTCCGACCCCACGCAGTTCCAGTTGCGACTGATTTTCTAATACCGAGACCAGCCTGCTGTTGTCTGTACCGTCAACCGAAGCCTGAACGATGATGGCTCGGACAATACCAAGAGGCCTGGCCTCCAGACCATAGTCCTGAATATCCTTTTGTGGGGGCGCATAGGCACCCCTTACCGGTGTGTCGTGCCTGGCAAAGGAATGAATATGGCAATCACAGATTCTGCCGGGCTCTTGCTGCTCAGTCATGCCGGACCTTCTGTTTTTCCCTGATCTGCAAAAACATACTGACGGCGACGGACATCACGATCAGAGAGAGGAATATGAGGGTAATCGGGGATGCAGCGAATATTTTCAGGCTTCCGCCACTCGTCAGGAGCGCCTGCCGCATGCTTTGTTCGAAGGGATTGCCGAGGATCAGCCCGATGAGCAAGGGCGGCAAGGGAAAACCGCTTCGGCGAAACAGGAATCCCAAGATACCCGCGCCCAACATCACCCAGACATCAAACAGACTGTTGTTTACGGAATAGGCCCCGAGGATCGCAAGCACGGCAATGGCCGGAAAAAGCTGCTGCGGCCGAATCCTGATCACATGAATGGCGACCCGGAACAGGAGCAACCCGAAAATGACCGTAGGCAGCGAGGAGAGCAACAAGGCTTCGAAGATCGCATAGACCTCAACACCGTTATTTTTGAATAGGAACGGGCCCGGAGCCAGACCGTGCAGCATGAAAGCTCCGAGAATGACTGCAGTGACAGCGTCTCCGGGGATGCCCAGGGAAAGTGTCGGCACCAATGCCCCGCCGGTGACCGCATTGTTTGCGGCTTCGGGCGCCGCAACCCCTTCTGCTGCCCCTTTGCCGAATGTGTCCGGGTTCTTTGAACGCGACCGGGCCAGATTGTAGCTCACGAAAGCAGGGACTGTTGATCCGATGCCGGGAAGGATGCCGATAAAGGTTCCAATTGCTGAAGACAGAAGCAGCGTCGCCCGCATGCGCCAGATTTCCA
>PKTQ01000111.1 GCA_002869085.1 Hyphomicrobiales bacterium
GACCGGTCAGGTCAGCTCGCCCACCAGCACGATCTGGCTGTCGGCATCGGCGGTGATGGTGCCGGCGGCGCCGCGGATCAGGTCGCCCTCATTGAGGGCATTCCCGTTCAGACGGGCCTTTCCTTTCGACATATAGACAAGCCCGCCCGGCGGCGGAGCGGCCTGCTGGCCCGCCTTCAGCATGGCGACGTCGATAAAGGTGCGGGCCGGAAACGAGCCGGTTTCAGCAGCATTGCCGCCATAGACCCGGGTGATCCCGCCCCAGGCGGGGGTGAGCTTTTTATAGCCGGCCGGCTGGCCTTCCTCTTCCGGCAGCACCCAGAGCTGCAGCATGCGGTTGCGGGTCTCGTCCGGATTGACCTCGTTATGGGTGAAACCCTCGCCGCCGGCGCGCTGCACCTGCACGTCGAACGCCTCAAGCGCGCCGCCATGCTCGAGCGAGCCCTCATGATGGATGCGCCCGTCCACCATGATGGAGATGACGTCGATTTCATGGTGCGGATGCAGGCGGGTGTCGCCCTTGGGGTTGAAGCGGGCATCGGCCAGATAGATGAAATTGCCGACCCCGTTCCAGGTGCCCGGCCCGGCATGCAGGCCCCAGGCCCGCCGGTCCATGACCAGGCGGTGCTCGCGCAGGCCGGCAAATCCGCCCTCATGGAGATCGTCCCGGTGCAAAATTTCAAGCTGTGCCGTGTTTGCTGCGCTGGTCATCGCATTTTCCTCAATATTGCTTGCTTCTCTTGGTCTGATCCTAATATGTGAACCCACCGCTTCGGGTTCAATCGGCAATATCGGCAACAGATTATCCCGCTTTTGAGATATAATCAGACCGGACCGGTCACCAGGGCTCACAGCCGGCTCATAAAGCCTTCGAGGGCGTCGATGAACACATCGTTTTCATCGCCCGCCACCATGTGGCCGGCATTGCGCACATCGGCGAATTCGGCATGGGGCACCATGTTCAGGAACTCCTCGGCCAGTTCCGGGCTAACGAGATCGCTCATGGCGCCGCGCACCAGCAAGGCCGGGCAGGATATGGTCCGGGCGGCGTTCACCAGGCTCTGCTCGGTTTCACGATAGTCCTGCATGGCGGCGGATTGGGCGGTGAGAAAGGCCGGATCCCAGTGCCAGCGCAGGCGCCCGTCGGGCGAGCGGCGCAGATTCTTGGCCAGCCCGACCGGATTGACCGGCCGGGTGCGGTGGGGCAGATAGGCGGCGACCGCCTCAGCGGCCTCTTCCATGCTGGCGAAACCATCGCCCATATTCTCGCCCATGAAGGACAGAATCCGATCGACCCCTTGCGCCTCCATGCGCGGAGTGACATCGACCAGGATCAGGGCGCGCACCAGATCGGGCGCCTCATGCTGGGCCAACATGGCGGCGAGCCCGCCGAGCGAGGCGCCGATCACCACCGGCGCCATGCCTAATTCATCCCGCACCGCTCCCGCCACCGCGCACAGATCGCCGGCATAGTCGGCAAAGTGGTAGGCGCCGCTCGCGACCCAGTCGCTGTCGCCATGGCCGCGCTGATCGAGGCTATAGGTGCGCCAGCCGCGCCCGGCCAGCGACCGGGCGGCACCGCCCCAGGCATGGCGGGTCTGGCCGCCGCCATGCAGCAGCAGTACCGGCGCGCCCTCGCCGTGAATATCGGCCACCAGCTGATTGCCCGCCGTGCCGGTGAAGCGGGTCTGGCCGGCAGCGCTCATGCCCGGGTCTCCAGAAATTCCAGCACCGCCTGCTTGTAGCCCTTATCGCCGACCGCATTCATATGGTCCTTGCCGGGCAGAGTGACCGCCCTGCCCTGCGGAATCAATCGGGCCAGGTTTTCCGCCGAGCCGGAGACACTGTCCTCCGAGCCGCACACCACCAGCACCGGCATGGGCAGAGCGGCAAGGCTGCCGGTGTCGACCTTGGGGCGCTCGGAGCGCATGCACAGGGCCAGAGCGCGCAAATCGCTGCCGGTGCGCTCGGCAAAACGGCGGAACATGCGCCCGCGCTTGTCGGTGACAGCTTCAAGCGACGGGGCCTCCAGCGCCCGGACAATGGGTTCGGGATCGCCGGTGCCGAGGATCATGTTCTCGCCCAGCCCGCCGAAGATGGCGCTCCGCACCCTGTCCGGATGGGCCATGGCCAGAAAGGCGGTGATGCGGGCGCCCATGGAATAGCCCATGACATCGGCGGCAGGAAGGCCGAGATGGTCAAGCAGGTTAAGCGCATCCCCGGCCATCAGCCGGGCGTCATAGGCCGCCTCTATATAGGGCTTGGCGCTGCGTCCATGGCCGCGATTGTCGAGCATGATCACCTGGCGGCCTGATTTGAGCAGGAGATCGACCCAGCCGGTGCCCTGCCAGTTGACGGCGGCGTTGGAGGCAAAGCCGTGAATCAGCAATATCGGCTCGCCCTCTCCCTGAATCTGATAGGCGATTTCGAGATCGCCGGAGGTAAATATTTCCATCAATAATCTTTCAAATGGTCAAATCCGTGAGTTTAAGCCCTTGATATATATGATTCTGAATTCAACATTATAAGTGTATCGGCAAACGCCGCCGCCCGGCGCACGAGCGAAGCCCTGCCCGCTCCGGCCGCAAGCCCAAGCGTTTCGCCTGAAAAGCTCAAGGGTTACCCGGGTTTTTCGGCCATGGTTTGGCTTGCAGTGACGAAGGCCCATCCCTATTATGCGCGCCGATAACCACCGGCTGATTTTTTCAGACCCCCACGACCATTTGCAATGTACGAAAGAAACGCAGGCTCATCAATATGCTGGACAAACTTCGTAAATCACTGAAATCCCTGGTGGTGAATATTTTCATTGGCTTGCTGGTGCTCAGCTTCGCCGTTTGGGGTATTGCCGATATCTTCAGCGGTTTCGGCAGTCAGACCCTGGCCAAGGTCGGCGACACGGAAATTTCGCAGGATCAGTTCCGCAATGAATTGCAGCGGCAGATTTCGTTCCTGTCGAACCGGCTCGGGCGTCAGTTGACCCAGGAGGAGACCAACCAGCTCGGCGTTCCCCGCCAGGTGCTGAACGGGCTGATCACCGATGCGGCGCTGAACAATCAGGCGCGCAAGATGGGGCTGGGCATTTCGGATGCCGCCCTGGCCAACAACATTATCAACGATCCCAATTTCAAGGATGCATCCGGTGCATTCGACAAGGACCGGTTCGAGATTATCCTGCGCAATAACGGGCTGAGCGAGGCCGGTTACACCTATCGCCAGCGTGGCACCATGCTGCGCCAGCAGATCGCCCAGGCGGCAATCGGCAATAGCACGGCGCCGGCGGTGATGATCAAAGCCGTCAATCAATATCTCAATCAGACCCGCAAGGTGAGCTACTTCGTCCTGCCGTCCAGCGCCGCCGGCGAGATCGCCCCGCCAAGCGAAGCGGAAATGGAAGCCTGGCACAAGAGCCATCCGGCGCTCTATACGGCGCCGGAATACCGCTCGATCGCCATACTCGAGTTGAAGCCGTCAATGGTGGCCGCGACGATCGACACCAGCGAATCGGACCTGAAAACCTATTATGAGGAGAACAAGTCCGCTTTTCTCAAAACCGAAGAAGTGCGCGATCTGGATCAGCTGGCCTTCAACTCGGCCGAGAAGGCACAGGAAGCCTATGACAAGCTGGCGGCCGGCGCCGATTTCATGGAAGTGGTCAAGGAATATGGCTTCAGCGAGGACAGCATCCGCCGGCCCGCCGTCAAGCTGTCTGAGATGATCGATCAGAGCATTGCCCGGACGGCTTTCGAGCTCAGCAAAGGCGCTTTCAGCAAACCGGTCAAAACCCTGCTGGGCGCCACCCTGGTGCGGGTGCGCGATATCACCCCGCCGGTCTACAAGACGTATGACGAAGTCAAGGACGAGGTGAAGAAGAGACTGACCCTGGAGCGCTCCACGGATGAAGTGCTTAACTTGCACGACGCGATCGAGGACGCGCGCGCCGGCGGCGCTACCCTGAAGGAAACCGCCAAGAAGCTGAATTTGAAGTTTTTCGAAATCCCGGCCATTAGCCAGGCCGGCCTCGACAAGGACGGGGCCAAGGTGAAAAATCTGCCCAATTCGAACGATCTGCTGAAGCTGGCCTTCGAGAGCGATGTGGGGGTCGAGAACACCCCTGTGGCCTCGCCGGATAATGGCTATTGGTGGCTCGATGTGACCGGCATTACCCCGTCGCGTCTGAAGGACCTGGCCAGCGTGAAGGAACAGGTGAAATCCGACTGGATCAAGGACAAGCGCGCCGGTGCGCTGACGGCCAAGGCCAAGGAAATCATGAAAAAAATGGCCGAAGGCGTCACCCTCGAAGGCGCCGCCAAGGCGGCCGGTTTTGACGTCAAGACCAGCGAGCCCTTCAAGCGCAGCGAAGCGACGAAACCGTTTTCCAGCGGGCTGATCGCCGCTCTTTTCGCCGCGCCGAAAGACCAGACGGTCACAGGGCTTGCTGATAACGGGCTGGACCGGGTGGTGGCCCAGATCATCGAGGTCAAGGATCCCGAGAGCAAGGCGGAGGACCCGGAGCTGAAGAAGGTCGCCGACGCGGCCGGGCAAGCCATCGGCAATGATCTGATGCTCAGCTATATCAGCGATCTGCGCAACAGATTCGGGGTGAAGGTCAACAATACGATCTATCAGGCCCTGACCGGAACCGGGGGCTGAGGCCCTGGTGCGTAATCCATGCAGATAGAGCCGGAATTTTCCCAGTTCAGCGCCGACCATGATGCCGGCCGGCCGCAACTGGTCTGGACCCGGCTGGTGGCCGATCTGGAAACGCCGGTCTCGGCGATGCTGAAGCTCGGGCATGGGCGCAGCAATGCCTTTTTGCTCGAATCGGTCGAGGGCGGCGCGGTGCGCGGGCGCTATTCGATCCTCGGCCTCAATCCGGACATCATCTGGCGCGCCCATGGCGACAAGGCCGAGATCAACCGCAACGCGCTGCAGGACCCGGACCGGTTCGAGCCCTGCCCGCTTCCCGCCCTGGATTCGATCCGGGCGCTGCTGGCCGACAGCCGCATCGATCTGCCTGAAACCCTGCCGCCGATGTCGGCGGGGGTGTTCGGTTATCTGGGTTACGATTCGGTACGGCTGATGGAGCATCTGCCGGACGAGAACCCGGATGCGCTCGGTCTTCCGGATTCGATTCTGCTGCGCCCCACGGTGATGGCGATTTTCGACAATGTGAAGGACGAGCTGACCCTGGTGACGCCGGTGCGCCCGCGCCAGGGGGTCAAGGCGAAGGCGGCCTTCGTGCAGGCAATCGAGCGCATCGAACAGGTGGTCGGCGACCTGTCGCGGCCAATCGCGCTCGGCGCGGAGAGCGAGGACCCGTTCGTCCGGGCCGAAAACCCGGTGTCCAATACCGGCCATGACGATTATCTGGCCATGGTCGAGCGCGCCAAGGACTACATCACCGCCGGGGACATATTCCAGGTGGTGCTCAGCCAGCGTTTCGAGACGCCCTTCGCGCTGCCGGCCTTCTCGCTCTACCGGGCTTTGCGCCGGGTCAACCCGTCGCCCTATCTCTATTATCTCAATTTCGACGGGTTCAGCGTGGTCGGCTCCAGCCCGGAAATCCTGGTGCGGGTCAAGGACGGACGGGTCACCGTGCGCCCGATTGCCGGCACCCGCCCGCGCGGCCGGACCCGCGCCGAGGACGAAGCGCTGGGGGCCGAGCTGCTGGCCGACCCCAAGGAGCGGGCCGAACATCTGATGCTGCTCGATCTGGGGCGCAATGATGTGGGCCGGGTATCAACAATCGGCTCGGTCAAGGTCACCGACCAGTTCTTTCTCGAACATTACAGCCAGGTGATGCATATCGTCTCGAATGTGGAAGGGCTACTCGACGACAGCCATGACGCGGTCTCGGCGCTGGCGGCGGGCTTTCCGGCCGGCACGGTCTCCGGGGCGCCCAAGGTGCGGGCGATGCAGATCATTGACGAGCTGGAAAAAGACAAGCGCGGCATCTATGCCGGCTGTGTCGGATATTTCTCGGCCAATGGCGACATGGACACCTGCATCGTGCTGCGCACCGCCATTGTCAAGGACGGGGTGATGCATGTGCAGGCCGGAGCCGGCATCGTAGCCGATTCGGTGCCGGAATCGGAATATGCCGAATGCGTCAACAAAGCCGGCGCCCTGTTCCGCGCCGCCGAAGAGGCCGCCCGTTTTGCCGGTGAGCCCGGACGGGGGCAATAGGCGATGATCCTGGTAATCGATAATTACGACAGCTTCACCTATAATCTGGTGCAATATCTGGGCGATCTGGGCGCGAAGACCGAAGTGCACCGCAATGACAAGATCAGCGTCGATCAGATCATCGCGCGGGCGCCCGGGGCGATCGTGATTTCGCCGGGGCCCGCCACGCCGGATACCGCCGGCATCTGCCTCGAGCTGGTGTCCCGCTGCGGCGCCGATATTCCTATTCTCGGCGTCTGCCTCGGCCATCAGACCATCGGCCAGGTCTATGGCGGCGATGTGGTGCGCGCCCCCTATCTGATGCATGGCAAGCTGAGCCGGATCCACAATCAGGGTATGAGCGTATTCAAGGGTCTGCCGGAGAGCTTCGCCGCCACGCGCTATCATTCGCTGATCGTCGAGCGCGACAGCCTGCCCTCCTGCCTCCGCATCACCGCCGAAACCGAGGACGGGCTGATCATGGGCCTCAGCCATGAGAGCCATCCGGTGCATGGGGTACAGTTCCACCCTGAAAGCATCGCCTCGGAACATGGACATGAAATTCTGGCCAACTTCCTGGAACTGGCCGGCGGCGCCGGGGCCTGAACCGGATCCAAAACACCGAAAGACCGAAAGACCGAAAGACCGAAACAATGACTGATTTCAAAACCTATATCGGCAAGATCGCCAATGGAGACGCACTGACCCGCGAGGAGGCCCAGGCCGCCTTCGACATCATGATGTCGGGCGAGGCCACCGCCGCCCAGATCGGCGGCTTCCTGATGGGGCTCAGGGTGCGCGGCGAGAAGGTGTCGGAAATTATCGGCGCGGTGACCGCCATGCGCTCGCGCATGCTGAAGGTCGAGGCACCGGACAATGCCATTGATATCGTCGGCACCGGCGGCGACGCGCTCGGCACCTATAATGTTTCCACCTGCGCCGCCATCGTGGTGGCGGCCTGCGGCGTGCCGGTGGCCAAGCATGGCAACCGGGCGATCAGCTCCAAATCGGGCGCCGCCGACGCGCTGATCGAATTGGGGGTCGATCTGGATATCGGCCCGGAGAAGATCGCCGAGTGCATCAAGGGCGCCGGGGTCGGCTTCATGTTCGCGCCGGCGCATCATTCGGCGATGCGCCATGTGGGTCCGGCCCGGGCCGAACTTGGCACCCGCACCATCTTCAACCTGCTCGGCCCGCTGTCCAACCCGGCCGGCGTCAAGCGGCAGGTGATCGGGGTCTTCAAGCAATCCTGGCTGGAGCCGCTGACCTTCGTGATGCAGGCGCTGGGCTCGGAGCGCATCTGGATGGTGCATGGCTCGGACGGCATGGACGAGCTGACCACCACCGGGCCGACCTTCGTCTCGGAACTGCATGATGGGCATATCAAATATTTCGAGGTGGTGCCGAGCGACGCCGGGCTGGAGACAGCGCGGCCCGAGGATCTGCGCGGCGGCGATGCCGGAGAAAACGCCGCCGCCCTGAGCCGCGTGCTTGACGGCGAGCCTGGGGCTTACCGCGATATCGTGCTGCTGAATTCGGCCGCCTCGCTGATGGTGGCGGACAAGGCGGAAAGCCTGTTCGAGGGCGCCGAGATCGCCGCCAAGGCCATCGACAGCGGCGAGGCCAAGGCCGCCCTGGAGCGGCTGGTGAAAATCTCCAACGCCTGACATGTCAGATATTCTCAGCCGCATTGCCGATTACAAGCGCGACGAAATCGCCGCCGCCAAGGCCGCGCGCCCGCGCGCCGAAGTGGAGGCCGCAGCCCGCAAAGCCGACCCGGTGCGCGGCTTTGCCGGGGCGCTTTTCGCCAAGGCCGCCGCCGGCCAGCCGGGGTTGATCGCCGAGATCAAGAAGGCCAGCCCGTCCAAGGGGCTGATCCGCGCCGATTTCGATCCGCCCGCCCTTGCCCGCGCCTATCAGGCGGGGGGCGCGGCCTGTCTGTCGGTGCTGACCGATACTCCCTCGTTTCAGGGGCATCCGGATTTTCTGACCGAAGCGCGGGCCGCCGTCCAATTGCCGGCGCTGCGCAAGGATTTCATGCTCGATCCCTATCAGGTGGCCGAGGCCCGGGCCTGGAACGCCGATTGCATTCTGATCATCATGGCGATGGTGGGTGACAGCCTGGCCGCCGAGCTTGAGGACGCCGCCGCCTCATGGGGCATGGATGTGCTGGCCGAAGTGCATGACCGGGAAGAACTGGAGCGGGCGCTGAAGCTGAACACAAAACTGATCGGGATCAATAACCGCAATCTGAAAACCTTCGAGACCCGCCTGGAAACCACCGAGGAGCTGGCCTCGTCGATCCCCGAGGCGCGGCTGATCGTTGCGGAAAGCGGCATATTCACCCATAAGGATATCACAAGCCTGACCCGGGCCGGCGCCGGCGCCTTTCTGGTCGGCGAAAGCCTGATGCGCCAGGACGATGTGAGCGCCGCCACGCGGCAATTGCTGACAGGAGAGAATGAGAGATGAGTGAACAGGGACTGACCCATCTGGATGCGGACGGCAATGCCAATATGGTCGATGTGAGCGACAAGGACGTGACCACGCGCACCGCGATCGCGCGCGGGCGCGTGACCATGAAGCGGGCCACATTGGCGATGATCCTCGAAGGGGCGGCCAAGAAGGGCGATGTGATCTCGGTGGCGCGGATTGCCGGCATTATGGGCGCCAAGCGCACCCATGAGCTGATCCCGCTGTGCCACCCGCTGGCGCTGTCGAAAGTGTCGGTGGAGATGGAGCCCGACACCAATGTCTGCGCCATTTTCGTCACCGCCACCGCCAAGGTGAACGGCCGCACCGGGGTGGAGATGGAAGCGCTGACCGCGGTTTCGGTTGCCTGCCTGACCATTTATGACATGGTCAAGGCGGTGGACCGGGGGGTGACGATCAGCGATATTCGCCTGGTGGAAAAATCGGGCGGCAAATCGGGCACCTTCAAGGCCTAGCCCGCCGCACCGCACACAAGAATAAAAGGCCGAAAGGACCTGAGCGATGAGCCTCCTTCCCGTTTCCGAAGCCCTGTCGCGGGTGATCGGCGCCTGCAAGGTCAACGGCACCGAAACCGTTGCCCTCAACCAGGCCCTTGGCAGGGTGCTGGCCGAGGACCTGCCGGCCAATTTCACCCAGCCGGCATTCAATGCCTCATCCATGGACGGCTATGCGGTTCGCTATGAGGATCTGCGCAGGAAGCCGACCGCCCTGATCGTGATCGGCGCGGCGCCGGCCGGGCATGCTTTTGAAGGCACGGTGGAACAGGGCCAGGCGGTGCGCATCTTCACCGGGGCGCCGTTGCCCGAAGGGGCCGACACGGTGGTGATGCAGGAGCACACCGAGCGCAATGGCGACATTGTGGTCATCCAGAAAAATCCGCCGGCGCGCGGGCATTTCGTGCGCCCCAAGGGCATGGACTTTAGCAGCGGAGAGGTGTTGCTGCGGGCCGGACGGCGGCTGGGCCCGCGCGAGATCGGCCTTGCCGCGGCGATGAACCATGCCATGCTGCCGGTGCGGCGGCGGCCGGTGGTGGCGGTGCTGGCCACCGGCGACGAATTGGTGATGCCGGGCGGCACCCCCCGGCCCGACCAGATCATCGCGTCCAATTCCTTCGCGCTCGAGGCGCTGATCCGGGGCTGCGGCGCCGAGGTGATGGATCTGGGGCTGGCCGAGGACAATCGGGAAAGCCTGATCGCCGCCGGCAAGAATGCCAGAGCAGCCGACATCATCGTCACCACCGGCGGCGCCAGCGTCGGCGAGCACGATCTGGTGATCGGCGCGTTTCAGGAACTGGGCCTAAAGGTCGATTTCTGGAAAGTGGCGCAGCGGCCGGGCAAGCCGATGATCTTCGGCCATATCGGCGACAGCCTGTTTCTCGGCCTGCCGGGCAATCCGGTCTCGGCGCTGGTCTGCGCCGCGGTCTATCTGCAGCCGATGATCGTGAAAATGCTCGGCCTGCCGCCGCAGAGCATATTCCGCACCGCGGTGCTGAACGAAGACCTGCCGGCCAATGACGAGCGCCAGGATTTCCTGCGCGCCAAGCTCGGCACCAGCCCCAGCGGTGAGTTGCTGGTCAGCGCCTTCAGCCGCCAGGACAGCGCCATGCTGAACATTCTGGCCCGGGCCGATGCGCTGCTGATCCGCCCGCCTCATGCCCGCGCCGCCAAGGCCGGGGAACAGGTGGAGATCATCCGGCTGGAATTTTAAAGCGCACGAGTTTTGATCTGAGCGTCAGGCGGCGATGGAGCGCTGATCCTCCTGGCGCCTCTCGATCCGGCGGGCATCGGCGGCGAAATGCTCCAGCATTTTCAGCAACTGATCGGCATCGCTGGCGGCGATGTCGCGATATTTGGTCAGCACCCGCTCGATCACCCGGCAATGAAAACCGGCGTCCTCGCCCGCTCCGCCGCTTTCGCGGATCAGCTCCTGACAGGTTTCCATGGCAATGTGAAACAGCGGAAAGGCCTGTTTCGGCAGCCCGGCCTTGGTGAAGATGGCGCGGATGCCGAACGGCCCGCGGCCGCGCAACATGGACTGGACCCGCTTCCTGGGCAGATGGGCCATCACCGACAGGGCGGTTTCGACAAAGCGCAGATAGCCGGCGCAGGCTGAGCGCATGATCAGGGTCGGGGTGAGAGCCCCTTCCCGCGCCAGACGGTGGGCCAGATGTTCCAGATCGGCTTCCGAGGCGGTCAGGGAAATATCGAGGGTGCCGTTTTCCATGGCGCCCAACACCACGGATTTGGCGCGCTGGGGGCTGACCCATTTCTTCTGCAGCAGGAAATCATGCAGGGAGCTCGACACCTCGCGCATCACCTCGCGCTTCAAGGTAGCGGGCACGTCGGGCCGGGCCATGATCTCGGAGCTAAGCCGGCTGTTATTGCGGAACCGGCCCAGCAGGCGGGCCATGTCGCGCGGATGCAGGGCAGCGGAATGATTGCGGGCCAGCAACCGGCACACATCGGCCTCACCGCTCTCGGCCAGTGCCTCGCAGATCGGCCCGGCGAGCCCATCGCGCCCGGCGATCAGCATACGCACGGCGCGGCCGCCATTGCGGCTCAGATAGACCAGATCCTCCTCCTGCAGCACCGGAGAATGTTTCAGGACCGGACCGGCGACCTCGATCTCGTCGCAGGCCAGAGTGGCGACGATTTCCGGCAGGGCATGGCGCGAGCGGCACATCAACCGGGCCAGATTGCGGCGCACATCCATATCCGGATCATCAACGGCGATGGCGAACATGGCAGCGGCGCCGTTGTGGTCGCGCGGGGTCAGGATGTTTTTCTCCATGGCCCGGAACAGCAGCGAAGCGATTTTCATCCGCACCTGCGGCGACGGATCCTTGATCATTTTCAACAGCTTGTCTTTGTTCAGGGTCCTGGGCATCGGCGCTTGCCTTTCTACAGAAACAATGGTGAATCACTTTGCCGTCCATGATAGGCAAGCAGTCGTTAACAAATCATTCACCATATCCGTTAACGGCGTGTTCATTCGGGTGGATAATCGGTTCC
>PKTQ01000058.1 GCA_002869085.1 Hyphomicrobiales bacterium
CGGGCGGCTCGATCCCGCCCAGGCATTGCGGGCGCTGGGGGATCGGGGCGTGACCCGGCTGATGGTCGAGGGGGGCGCGGCGCTGGCGTCTTCGCTGCTGCGGGCGGATCTGATTGACGAAGCAGCGCTTTTCTTCTCGCCGGGCAGCATTGACCGGGACGGAATCGATGCGCTGGAGGGCATGACGCCGGAGGCGATTACCGTCTCGAGCGATTT
Organism: Hyphomicrobiales bacterium; assembly: GCA_002869085.1. Taxonomy (GTDB): domain Bacteria; phylum Pseudomonadota; class Alphaproteobacteria; order Rhizobiales; family BM303; genus BM303. The sequence goes on from PKTQ01000058.1 coordinate 217, forward strand.
TATGTTGCGCTCCACGCAACATTTTGGCCGTGATACCCTGTTCACATACGTCAGGAACAGGTAAGAGAGCAGCCAAGAGAACAGCCAAGGCCAAGCAGGACGAAGATCATGTTTACAGGAATTGTTACCGATATCGGCGAAGTCGTGTCCCGGGAAACACGCGGGGATACCCGCTTCGTGATCGCTTGCGATTACGATCCGGACAGCATCGATCTCGGCGCGTCGATTGCCTGCGCCGGGGCCTGCCTGACGGTGATCGAGCGGGGCCGGGACGATGATGGCAGGGCCTGGTTCGCGGTCGATGCTTCGGGAGAGACCCTGGACAAGACCAATCTCGGTGATTGGAATGTGGGCACGCGGATGAATCTGGAGCGGGCGCTGAAGATCGGCGATGAGCTTGGGGGGCATATTGTCACCGGCCATGTGGATGGGGTCGGAGAGGTGGTGAGCACCGCGCCTGAGGGCGATTCGATGCGCTTTGTGTTCCGGGCGCCGGAGGCGCTGAAGCCGTTTATCGCCGAAAAGGGCTCGATCACCCTCAACGGCACCTCGCTCACCGTGAATGAGGTCGAGGATGCCGAATTCGGGGTTAATCTGATCCCGCATACGCTGGAGGTGACGAGCTGGGGCGCCGCCAAGCCCGGTGACCGCATCAATATGGAAATCGATATTCTGGCCCGCTATGTGGCGCGCATGGTCGAAACCGGCTTTGCCACCGCCGTCTGAGCCGGATCAACAGGAAGCACGACATGTCGGATACCGAATATAGTTCTTATCTGTCCTCGATAGAGGAAGTGATGGAAGATGCCCGCAACGGGCGCATGTTCATCCTCGTGGATCATGAAGACCGCGAGAATGAGGGGGATTTGGTGGTGCCGGCCCAGATGGCGACACCTGATGTGATCAATTTCATGGCCAAGCACGGGCGCGGGCTGGTCTGCCTGTCAATCGAGGATCAGCGGGCCCGGGATCTGGGGCTGAATATGATGGAGCGCCGCAATGATTCCGGCCTCGGCACCGCTTTTACCACCTCGATCGAGGCGGCCGAGGGGGTGACCACCGGCATTTCGGCCCATGACCGTGCCCATACCATCGCCGTGGCTATCGATCCCAGCAAGGACCACCGCGACATCGCCACGCCGGGGCATGTGTTTCCGCTGATCGCCCGCAAGGGCGGTGTGCTGGTGCGGGCCGGCCATACCGAGGCGGCGGTGGATATCGCACGCATGGCCGGGCTGCTGCCGGCCGGGGTGATCTGCGAGGTGATGAATGATGACGGCACCATGGCCCGGCTGCCGGATCTGGTCAAATTCGCCCAGTTCCATAATCTGAAAGTGGCCACTATCAGCGATCTGATCGCTTATCGCCGGATGCATGAGAAAGTGATCGAATGCAAGGTGGAGAAGAAGGTCACCAGCGCCTATGGCGGCGAGTTCGACCTGAAGGTCTATGTCAACAACGCCCAATATGCCGAGCATATCGCCCTGGTGAAGGGCGATGTGAGCAGCGGCGAGCCGGTGCTGGTGCGCATGCATGCGGTCAATGTGGCCGATGATCTGCTCGGCCTGCATCAGGACCGGGCCAATATCGTGCAGGACGCCATGACCCAAATCGGACGTGAGGGCCGGGGGGTGGTGGTGCTGATCCGCGAGCCGCGCCCCACCACCGTGTCGGAATCCGTGGCCGGCAAGCCGGTTGTCGCCCACGAGGAATCCTCCAAGAAGCTGCTGGAATACGGGGTCGGGGCGCAAATCCTCGCCGATCTGGGGGTGAAGGAGATGATCCTGCTGTCCAATTCGCCGCGCCCCCATGTGGTGGGGCTTGAGGGTTATGGCCTGAGCATTGTCGGCCGGCGGCCGCTGGGAGAAAACACATGAGCAAGAAAGCCCCGCATATTCTGATCATCGAGGCCCGGTTCTATGAGGATCTGGCCGATGAGCTGGCGCGCGGCGCCATCGCCGAATGCGAGGCGCAAGGGGCGAGCTTCGAGCGGGTGTCGGTGCCGGGGGTGCTGGAGATTCCGGCGGCGCTGGCGATGGCGCTCGATGCGGACAAGGATTATGACGGCTTCGTCGCCCTCGGGGTGGTGATCCGCGGCGAGACCACCCATTACGACATCGTGGCCGGCGAATCGGCGCGGGCGCTGATGGATCTGGCGGTCAATGAGAGCCTGGCGCTGGGCAATGGCATCCAGACGGTGGAAAATTCCGCCCAGGCCTGGGCGCGGGCCAGGGTCGGCGAAAAGAACAAAGGCGGCGGCGCCGCTGCGGCGGCGCTGGCGATGATCGCCCTGCGCGAGCATTTCGGACCTTCGGACTAGAGCGATGGCCAAGAAAGCCCGGTCCCGAAGCGCCGCCCGCCTGGCCGCGGTGCAGGCGCTCTATCAGATGGATGTTTCCGGCACCCAGGTGCATGAGGTGATCACTGAGTTTTCGAACGCGCGGCTGATGGAAACCGGCGAGGAGCTGAGCGATCCCGATCATCAGTTTTTCGCCGAATTGCTGCGCGGCATCGTGGCGCGGCAAAAGCAGATCGACCCGCCGATCCAGAACGCCCTGCGCAGCGACTGGCCGCTGACCCGGATCGATTCGACCCTGCGGGCGATTCTGCGCGCCGGCACCTATGAGCTGATGTTTCGCGAAGACGTGCCCTTCAAGGCGATCATCAGCGAATATATGGATATCGCCCACGCCTTTTTCGATGACAGCGAGGCCGGCATGGTCAATGGGGTGCTGGACACACTGGCCAGGGTGACGGGACGGTCCGACAAAACCAAAAAAGCCTGAAGGGCAGCTGATGTTCAGCGAGCGCAGCCTGATCGAAACCATTCTCGCACCGCTGACCCGCAGCGGCGGCGGTGCGCTCGGTCTCGCCGATGATGCCGCCTTCATCCGCCCACGCGCCGGGTATGATCTGGTGATCACCCAGGACAGCCTGCAAGAAGGGGTGCATTTTCTGCCCGCTGATCCGCCGGACCAGGTGGCGCAAAAGGCGCTCAGGGTCAATCTGTCCGATATCTGCGCCAAGGGCGCCGAGCCGCGCCATTATCTGCTGTCGCTGTTTATCCCGGCCGGCATGGACGAGGCGGCGCTACGCGGCTTCGCGGACGGGCTGGCGCGTGACCAGGAAAGCTATGGCATTGAACTCTTGGGCGGCGACACGGTGCGGAGCACCGGCGGTTTTGGCCTCACGGTGACCATGAGCGGTGAAGTGCCGGGCGGGCGGATGGTGCACCGGAGCGGCGCGGCGCCGGGCGATATCATCTATGTGTCCGGCACCATTGGCGATGCGGTGCTCGGGCTTAAGATATTGAGTCGGGAAATTGAAGTAACAGACCAAAAACAAAATGATTATCTGGTATCGCGCTACCGGCTGCCGCGCCCGCCTGTATCGCTGGCGCCGCTGGTGCGCGAGTTTGCCGGCGCGGCGATGGATATCTCGGACGGGCTGGCGGGGGATCTGTCCCTGCTGAGCCGGGCCTCGGGGGTGAGCGCGGAAATTGACTGCGCCAGACTGCCCTTGTCGCCGGCGGCCGAGGCGCTGATCAGTGCCGAGCCGGGGCTGATGGCGGCGCTGATCAGCGGCGGCGATGATTATCAGATTCTGTGCACGGTGCCGGAGGCGCGGTGCGGCGCTTTTGAGCGCGCCGCGGGCGGGGCGTTTCGCGCCATCGGGCAGATCGAGGCCGGGACGGCGCCCCCGCGTTTCACCGGCCGCGACGGCAAGCCCATGCGGCTCGATAAGCTGTCCTACGCCCACTTCTGATTGCTCATTGGCGCCGACTGTGCCAGAAGCAGCTATCATGACCGCAGCCGATGCCTCATATGCCTTTATCGACGATGCCCGCGCCCGCCGCAATGTGTGGGTGCTGGCCATCGCGCAGGCGCTTTATGGCTCGAGCTCGATCATCATCTTCACCCTCGGCGCGCTCACCGGGCAGCTGCTCAGCGAAAACAAGGCGTTGGCCACCATGCCGATCACCGCTTATGTGATCGGGGCCGCGCTGGCGACCTATCCGGCCTCGCTTTACATGCATAAGGTGGGGCGGCGGCTCGGTTTCATCACCGGGGCGGGCATGAGCATGCTCGGCACCGGGCTGGCGATTGTCTCGATCTGGCAAGGCAGTTTTCCGCTGTTCTGCATCGCCATGCTGCTTGCCGGGCAATATCAGGGTTTTTCCCAATATTACCGCTTCGCCGCCGCCGACACAGCCAGCGAGGCTTTCCGGCCGAAAGCGATTTCGCGGGTGCTGGTCGGCGGGCTCATCGCCGCTTTTGTGGGGCCGCAAATCGCCATCTACACCAAGGATCTGCTGGCGCCGCTGACCTTTGCCGGCGCCTTTGCCGCCGCCATGGGCCTGTCGGTGATCTCCATGATGGTGCTGGTTTTTGTCGATATTCCAAAACCGGTGGCGGCCCATTACGATGCCGCGCCGCGCCCGCTGAGCCGGATCGTGCTGCGGCCGCATTTCATCGTGGCGGTGTTTTGCGCCATGACCTCCTATGCGATCATGAATCTGGTGATGACGGCAACGCCGCTGGCGATGATCGCCTGCGGCTTCACGGTGACCGACACCGCCTATATCATCCAATGGCATGTGGTGGCGATGTATGCGCCGGGCTTCATCACCGGATATCTGATCACCGGTTTCGGGGTGCGCAAGATCGTGGCGCTGGGCCTTGTGCTGCTGGCCGGATGCGGCATCGTCGCTCTCACAGGGGTTGATCTGGGCCGGTTCTGGCTGGCGCTGGTGCTGCTGGGGGTGGGCTGGAATTTCGCCTTTGTCGGCGCCACCACCATGGTCACACAATGCTACCGGCCGGAAGAAAAGGCCCAGGTGCAGGGGCTGAATGACTTCCTGGTGTTCGGCTCGGTGGCGATGGCGTCGCTGACCTCCGGCATCCTGTTTCAGATGTCCGGCTGGGACAGCGTCAATCTGATCATCTTCCCCTTCGTGCTGATGGCGCTGGGGCTGATTGTGTGGCTGACCTTCTATGAGCGCTCCCGGGACAATATGGCCGATTTGTCGGCCTGACGACAGAGAACCGCAGGCTTGACGGTTATCAATGCCGGGCCGCGCCCGTATCTCTATTGCGTTACTCTTTCAGTTTTGGCATGTTCAGCCCACAAAATAAACGGGCGGCGAGGCGGAGCAGAAGCTCCGGTCGAAACTTAAAAACATGGCCTGGAAGGGTTGCCGGGCTTTAAGGGGGAATATCCAATGACCTTGACTATGGGACTAATTCTGTTGAGCGGCCTGCTCGCCATTATCTATGGCATCTGGGCGGTCCGTTCCATCATGGCGGAAGGCGCCGGCAATGAAAAAATGCAGCAGATCGCCTCGGCCATTCAGGAAGGGGCGGGCGCCTATCTGCGCCGTCAATATACCGCCATCGGCATTGCCGGTGTGGTGATCTTCGTGATTGTGACCTTTACCCTGTCGCTGACAGTGGCGATCGGCTTCGCCATCGGCGCCATTCTGTCCGGCGCGGCCGGCTTTATCGGCATGCTGGTATCGGTGCGGGCCAATGTGCGCACCGCCCATGCGGCCAGCAACAGCCTGGCGGCCGGCCTTGATGTGGCGTTCAAATCGGGCGCGGTCACCGGCATGCTGGTGGCGGGTCTGGCGCTGCTGGCGGTCGCGGTTTACTACTCGGTTCTGGTCTATGGCGGCGGTATGGCCCCGAACGACCGCACGGTGATCGACGCGCTGGTGGCGCTTGGCTTCGGCGCTTCGCTGATCTCGATCTTCGCGCGGCTCGGCGGCGGCATCTTCACCAAGGGCGCCGATGTGGGCGGCGACCTTGTGGGCAAGGTCGAAGCGGGCATTCCCGAGGACGATCCGCGCAACCCGGCCACCATTGCCGACAATGTGGGCGACAATGTCGGCGACTGCGCCGGCATGGCCGCCGATCTGTTCGAGACCTATGCGGTGACCATCGTCGCCACCATGGTGCTGGCGTCGATCTTCTTCACCGGCAACGAGTCCCTGATGCTGTATCCGCTGGCCATTGGCGCCGCCTGCATCCCGGCTTCGATCATCGGGGCGTTCTTCGTCAAGCTCGGCAGCAATAACAGCATTATGGGCGCGCTCTATAAGGGCTTCATCGCCTCGGCGGTGCTGTCGCTGGTGTTCCTGTTTCCGACCACATATTTCCTGGTCGGGTTCGACACTCAACTCAGCGTAGGCGGGATCAGCTATAGCGGCTGGGATCTGTATCTGTGCGGTATTGCCGGGCTTGCGGTGACGGCGCTGATCGTGTGGATCACCGAATATTATACCGGCATCGACAAGCGTCCGGTCAAAAGCATCGCGGCGGCCTCGGTCACCGGTCATGGCACCAATGTCATTCAGGGCCTGGCGGTATCGATGGAATCCACCGCCATGCCGGCGCTGGTGATCGTGGCGGGCATTCTGGTGACCTATTCGATCGCCGGCCTGTTCGGCATCGCCATCGCGGTGACCACCATGCTGGCGCTGGCGGGCATGGTCGTGGCGCTGGATGCGTTCGGCCCGGTCACGGACAATGCCGGCGGCATTGCCGAAATGGCGGAACTGCCGGAAGATGTGCGCAAGACCACCGATGCGCTCGACGCGGTCGGCAACACCACCAAGGCGGTAACCAAGGGCTATGCCATCGGCTCGGCCGGTCTTGGCGCGCTGGTGCTGTTCGCGGCCTATACCCAGGATCTGAAGCACTTTATCGGCAATGCGAGCGCCGAGAAGTTCGCTTATTTCCAGGGTCTCGAAGCGCCGAACTTCTCACTCGACAATCCCTATGTGGTGGTCGGCATGCTGATCGGCGGTTTGCTGCCCTATCTGTTCGGCTCGATGGGCATGATGGCCGTCGGCCGCGCCGCCGGCTCGATCGTCGAGGAGGTCAGGCGCCAGTTCAAGGATAAACCCGGCATCATGACCTATGAGGACAAGCCCGATTACGGCCGGGCTGTCGATATGCTGACCAAGGCGGCGATCAAAGAGATGGTGATTCCGTCCCTGCTGCCGGTGCTGGCGCCGATCGTGATGTATTTCGCCATCAATGTGATTGCCGGCAAATCGGCCGCATTCTCGGCGGTGGGCGCCATGCTGCTGGGCGTGATCGTCACCGGCCTGTTCGTGGCGATCTCCATGACCTCGGGCGGCGGCGCCTGGGACAACGCCAAGAAGCTGATCGAGGACGGCGCCCATGGCGGCAAAGGCTCCGAGGCTCATAAGGCGGCGGTGACCGGCGATACGGTCGGCGATCCCTATAAGGATACGGCCGGCCCGGCGGTGAACCCGATGATCAAGATCACCAATATCGTGGCGCTGCTGCTATTGGCGATCCTGGCCCACTAAAAAGGGCATCGACACTTAAAGAGAACCCCGCGGCGCTGGGCGCCGCGGGGTTTTTCATTTTAACGGGTTACTTCCCATTCCCACGCCCCCTCCCAACCACCCCAGGATTGTGACTTGAGGGTGTTGGGAGGTGGCGCGGTGTGGGCAGGATCGGCAGAAAATTCATCAAGACCCGCAGCCCCGCCCGCCACCCTTGGTTCAAACTCCCTGGGTGGCCGGGCGGGGGAGCGGGCCGGAACCGATTATCACTTAAAATGCGCAGCCAGGAATAGCCGCGAGGCGAATTTTTAACGCGTGACGAACTCGATTGCCTTCTTTTTCGGCCAGCTGATGCGGTAATTCAGCCGGATCTCCTTCTTGCCGCCGGCATCGAGGCCGAAATCCCAGGCCATCACGCCGCGCTTGCCGTCCGGATTCTTGCGGCTCGGCGGGGTGGTCTTGGCCAGCAGGTTCACTTCGATATCCTCATCCTCGGAATAGGGCACGCGGTCGAAAATGCTGACCGGCACTTTCTGGCCGTGCAGATTTTCCACGGTGATCAGATAGTCGCGCTCATCCACATTGGAGCTGCTGAGCAGGCCGGTGACGCTTTTCTCCCGGCTTTGCTGGATGCGTTTGACCTTCACCTTGTCGTCGGCGCCGAAGCCGATCTCATGCGAATCGCCCGGATTGACCAGGGGCAGGGCGCCGGTGCCTGAAAACGCTCCGTCGCGATAGAGCGAGGCACGGCCCGGCAACAGGCCGGTCTTGCCGTTCCAGGTGATGTCGGCATAGAGATAGGCGGTGCTGTCGAGGGCCGGAACGGCGCGCACATTCAGCTTCAATTCGGGCCTCGCGGCGTCGATACGCAGTTTCTTGGCGGCGGCGCCCGATTTGATGCTGACCCGGCCCGGTATCCTGTACACCGCCTGGAAGGCGTAGGATTCGACCGAAGCCTCCTGCTCCATGACCGGTTTCGGGGCGGCGGCGCCGGCCGCCATCGGGGCCGGCATGGCATCGGCCATTTCAGGCATGGCGCCCACCATGCGCCGTCTCGCCTTGGACGGGGCCTGTTTGCGATAGGCGATCACCGGCTGGCGGTAGCGCACCAGATTGGGGCGCAGATTTGGCGCGGAGGTGCCGGATTGCGGCCTTGTGGTGGACAGGGCCATTTCGATGTTCTGCCAGTCCTCGCCGCTGCTCTGGGAGATCGAGGCGCGCCTGACCAGTTCGAGATCAGGCCCCTTGCCGCTGGCGCCGGTGTTCAGGCGCAGATCGTAAAAGGGCTGCCAGCCGCCATTGCGGATCTGATAGCGGATGCGGAACAGCGCCTTGCCCGCCGCCTTGGCGGCGATGAACACCTTGACCCGTGTGCGGGCGGTGCGCCCGGGATTGAGCAGGGAAAGCTGCTTGTTCAGCTCCTCGATCTGGCGGTCGAGTTCGCGCTGGCCCTCGCGGGCGCCGAGGATGCGGGTCTGAACCTCGTCCATGCCGCCGATCAGGGTGAGGATGGTGTGCCAGTCCGGCGCCGGCGCGCTGCCGCCCGCTGCGGGCGGCACGGTTGGCAGGGTGGCGAGGTTCTGCAGCAGGTTGAGCTGGGTTTCGGCGGTGCGGATAGTGACATCGAGGCGCTTGCGCTTGTCCTGCAGGGCCTCGATCCGATCCTTCAGCTTTTTATATTCTCCGCCGCTGATGGCCTCGCTGTCCAGAAAGATGCGCTGGGTGTCGATGGAGCTGATGGCGAGCCCGGCGGCGTCCGACTGGCCCTCGACCCGCACGGAATTGGGCAGAATGCGGTCGGGTAGATCGCTGAAAATCAGCGTATGCGACCCCGGCTCAAGGGTGACTTCGGCAAAGCGGGTCAGCTCGGCGCCGCGGGGAAACAGGGTGACCGCGTCCAGCCGGGAGGATGAGGGCATGTCGGCGGCCAGGGCCGGGGCGGCCATGAGCGCGGACAGGGAAACGGAAAGCAATAGCTGTTTGGGATACATAGATTTCTCCATCTCGAGCGGGCTTTGGTTATGTGAACGTGGTAAAGCCGCTCTGACAATATAAATCGATCAGGATTTCCCCCTAAGGCGCGTTTGCCCAAGGGAGGTTTGATCCGGGGGCGCATGACTCAGGGGCGCATTATCAGGGAGAATTCTGGCGTGATTCGGGCGGGCTTGTCGCCGCCCGTCAGATAGGATGCAGGTTTAAGGCTGCCGGGCGGGCGGCGTCAGATGGAAAAGGACATGCCGCAGCCGCAGGAGGCCGAGGCATTGGGGTTCTTGACCTGGAAGGCGGCGCCGATCAGGTCGTCGACATAGTCTATTTCGGCCCCGCCCAGAAAACCGACCGACATTTCGTCGATCAGCACCCGCGCGCCTTCCTTCTCGATCACCAGATCATCGTCATTGCGAGTGGTGTCGAGGTCGAAATGATACTGAAATCCGGAGCAGCCGCCGCCCGACACGCTGACCCGCAGCATGGATTGGGGGCCTTCGCCGGACAGAATCTCCGCAATACGCCTGGCGGCGCGGTCGCTCAGCTCGACAGTTTCGCTCATCTGGGGCAGGCTCCTTTAAAGCAATTGCCATTGCGCTCATTATAGGGATTATTTAGGCGTTCCAGTTCAGATGTCAAACCGGAGCCTTGCAATGCCGCTCGTAACCGCCCGCTATGCCTGCCAACCGGACCGGAGCCGGGGGCGGCGCGTGGACGAGCCTTCGGGCGCCGGCCGTTCGGCCTTTCAACGCGACCGGGACCGCATCATCCACTCGACCGCCTTCCGGCGGCTGAAACACAAAACCCAGGTGTTTGCGGCGCCGGAAGGGGACCATTATCGCACCAGGCTGACCCATTCGCTGGAAGTGGCGCAGATCGCCCGTTCGGTGGCCCGCACTCTGGCGCTGGATGAGGACCTGACCGAAACCCTGGCGCTGGCCCATGATCTGGGCCATCCGCCCTTCGGCCATGCCGGCGAAAGGGTGCTGGCGGGCTGCATGGCCGACTATGGGGGGTTTGATCACAATGTGCAGAGCCTGAAGCTGGTGACCGCCCTGGAGCACCGCTATGCGGCGTTTGACGGGCTCAATCTGAGCTGGGAGTCGCTGGAGGGGCTAGTGAAGCATAATGGCCCGCTCGCCGCGGCGGACTGCCACCCCGCCATTCTGGAGCTTGACCGGGAGATGGATTTCCACCTCTCAATGCAGGCTTCGGCCGAAGCGCAGATCGCCTCGCTGGCCGATGACATCGCCTATAACGCCCATGACATCGATGACGGGCTGAGGGCCGGGCTGATCGAGACCGAGCAACTGAACGATTTGGCGCTGGTCGGGGACCTGATGCGCGAGGTGCGCGGCGCCTGGCCCGGTCTGGAGCCGGCGCGCTTTATCCATGAAACCATACGCCGGCTCATCTCGGCGATGATCCGGGACCTGACCGAGGTCACAGAGGCGCGTATCGGGGCGCTGGCTCCTTCATCGGCGGATGATATCCGCGCCGCCGGGCAAGCAGTGGCGGCGTTCTCGGCCGGAATGGCGGCGGATATCGGGACCATCAAGCAATTTCTGTTTGCCCATATGTATCGCCACCCGCGCGTGATGCGGGCGATGGCCAGCGCCGAACATGTGCTGAAAAGCCTGTTTGAGCGCTATATGTACCGGCCCGCCGACCTGCCGTTTGACTGGCGTCTGGGCACCGGGGCGGGCCGCAATGGCGAGCTGGCGGAGCAGGTCTGCAATTTCATTGCCGGCATGACCGATAATTTTGCCATCCGGGAATACGAAAGGCTGTTTGACGAAAGGCCCGAATTCAGCTAGCCATGCCAGCAATTCCAGCGTGAAGTCCAGTCAGGAGCCGCCCGGCCGGCGGCAAGACCCCATATGAATCTGTTCGCTCATTTCACACGCATCGTCCGCACACGGCTCGAGGAGCTGGCCGGCGCCGGGGTATTGCCCGCAGACAGCGATTTTTCGAAGATCGCCGTCGAGCC
>PKTQ01000055.1 GCA_002869085.1 Hyphomicrobiales bacterium
AGATTGCCCCGATTTGAAACTTTTGACTTGCGGGGGCGCCGCCCGGTTTGTCAATCTGGGCGCGGCCATTGCCGGCAAAGAGGAAAGGATCGGACCGATGGACGCAGACGAGCCGAGGGCAAAGCGCGCGGAGATGATCACCCCGGGTGAGGATATTTCGAGCCTGTCGGTGGATGAGCTTGAGGAGCGAATCGCCCTTTACGAGGCAGAAATCCTGCGTCTGAAACTGGCTATCGAAACTAAAGACGCCTCGCGCGCAGCGGCTGATTCTGTTTTCAAAATGTAAATATGCCCACTGAAATAAGTCGTGATCCATATAAAATCTTTATGGAAATTAATGGTTTCCTGAAAGTGGATAGGATTTTAGGAAGATATTTGTGCCAATGGTAAATGCTTGTTAACCATTTATTAGGAATATTACTGTTAGTGTGTATATGCGTAATCCAGTCATCTGGATCCGGAGTGGTTCCTGTCCACTCTGTTTGACGCCTCCCTGTTAGACTTCAGAGCCGCGTGCGAAACGCGGCTCTTTTTTATATCCGGGTTTATAACCGGATATGCCCCGCCGGCCATAAGCCAGGCCGGAGAACAGTTTCAGGCGCAATTCTTGCTTCATCCTTTGCCGATATGTTTAATATCAGCGCGAAAGGGATCCGAGCCATGGCTGATCACACATCAATGAATACGAAAGGCGGGACGGGCGATTTCGAGTCCAGGAGTTCCTTTGCCGCCTCGGCGCTGTTTAAGGCGCTGTTTGACCAGGGCATGGATCTGGTGAAGGAGGCGGCGGCCTATCTGGACGGGCCGGGGCGGAGCGAGTCCAAGGCGCTCGGCCGCGAGGCCAATCTGCTCTACAGCACCGAAAGCATGCTGCTGACCACCCGCCTGATGCAGATGGCGTCGTGGCTGCTGGTGCACCGGGCGGTCGGCGAGGGGGAGATGTCGGCGCGTGAGGCGATGACGGATAAGAACCGGGTGGCGGTGACCGCACCGGAGCTGCGGCCGGCGGAGACGTTGGAGCAATTGCCTGAGGGCCTTCGCGGCCTGGTGGAGCGCTCCCAGTCCATGCAGGAACGGATCGTCCGGCTGGAGCAGGCGATCATTGATGGCGCCGCCGAGAGCGGTGCGGGCGGGCTCAGCGCCCAGCTCGAGCAGCTCAGCGCAGCCTTCGGCCCCGCGCGGGCGGAGGGCGATAGCTAAACTTAAACCCTAGAAAATAAGGCGCCGGGGCCGCTTAGCCCAGGAAGCCTTCATATTTCTTCTTGAAGCGGCTCAGACGGCCACCCCGGTCGATCAGATGCTGACCGCCGCCGGTCCAGGCCGGGTGGGTCTTGGGGTCGATGTCGAGGGTCAGCGTGTCGCCCTCGGCGCCGTAGGTCGAGCGGGTCTCGAAGGTGGAGCCATCGGTCATGGTCACCTTGATGACATGATAGTCGGGATGAATGTCTTTTTTCATTGATCGTGCCTTGGCATTACATGGATGGCCCGCGCATGAGCGGCGGGCGATCAAACCGGTTGGGGCGATATAGCCCGCTTTCCGGCTCAACTCAAGAGGCGAGTTGACCGGGGACGGCATTAATTGGCCGGAACGCGCAAGGATTTATTGCCGCTCCGGCGCGCCATTGCTATATGAGCTTGGCAACCAGCATATCCGGACAACCCGCCGCGACGGGCAGGGACCGGCAAAAACAATAGCAGGGAGAGTAAGAGTGGCTGAAACCGCCAGAGGATCGGTCGGCGCCGAAAATGCCTATGACGCCGACGCCATGCGCCGCGAGAAAAGCCGTAATCTGAAACCGCTGCTGCGCATGCTGCCGCATGTGGTGCGCTATAAGGGCATGATCGCCCTGGCGGTGCTGTCGCTGATGCTGGCGGCGGGGGCGACCCTGGCGGTGCCGGTGGCGGTGCGCCGGATGATCGACCATGGGTTCTCGGCCGAAAACAGCCAGTTCATCGACCAGTATTTCGGGGTGATGTTCCTGGTGGTGCTGGTGCTGGCGCTGGCCAGCGGCGGGCGGTTCTATTTCGTCAACTGGATCGGCGAGCGGGTGGTGGCGGATCTGCGCGAGCGGGTATTCTCGCATGTGATCAGCCTCAGTCCGGCCTTTTTCGAAACCACCCGGACCGGCGAGGTGCTGTCGCGGCTGACGGCGGACACCACCGCGATCAAGGCGGCGGTGGGGGCCAGCATGTCGATCGCCCTGCGCAATTTCGTGCTGGCGGCCGGGGCGATTGTCATGATGGTGGTCACCAGCCCCAAATTGAGCAGCCTGGTGCTGCTGGCGCTGCCGGTGATCATATTGCCGCTGATCATTTTCGGGCGCATGGTGCGCAAGCTGTCGCGCCGGGCTCAGGACACGCTGGCGGATTCAGGCGCGTTTGCCGGCGAATATGTCGAGGGCATCCGCACGGTGCAGGCCTATACCCAGGAATCGCGCGGGCGCACCCGTTTCGGTGCCGCGGTGGAAACCGCCTTTGGTGCGGCCCAGTCGCGCATGCGCATGCGCGCGGTGATGACCGTGCTGGTGATCTTTCTGATTTTTTCCTCAATCGTGGCGGTGCTGTGGGTCGGTGCCCAGGAGGTGCTGAACGGCACCCTGACCGGCGGTGCGCTGGGCCAGTTCGTGCTCTATGCGGCCTTTGCCGCCGGCGCCATGGGCGAGTTCAGCCAGGTCTGGGGCGAGGTGCAACTGGCGGCAGGGGCGGCCGAGCGCCTGACCGAATTGCTGGAGATCGAGCCGGCGGTTGCCGCGCCGGCCAATCCGAAATTGCTGAAACAGCCGGTGCGGGGCGAGATCCGCTTCGACCAGGTGTCCTTTGCCTATCCGACCCGCCAGGACAAGCCGGCGCTGGATCAGGTCGATCTTAACGTCAAGCCCGGCGAGCGGGTGGCCATCGTCGGTCCGTCTGGGGCCGGCAAATCCACTGTCTTCAACCTGCTGCTGCGCTTTTACGATCCGCAGTCGGGCAAAGTGCTGGTGGATGAGACGGCGATCAATGAGCTGTTGCCGGAGGATCTGCGCAGCCGCATCGCCATCGTGAATCAGGAGCCGTTCATCTTTGCGGCCACGGTGGCGGATAATATCCGGTTTGGCCGTCCCTCGGCCGGCATGGAGGAGGTGCGCGCCGCCGCCAAGGCGGCCCTGGTCGACGATTTCGTCAGCGCCATGCCGGACGGCTATGAGACCGAGCTCGGTGAGCGCGGCATAACCCTGTCGGGCGGCCAGCGCCAGCGGATCGCCATCGCCAGGGCGATCCTGCGCGATGCGCCGATCCTGCTGCTGGACGAGGCAACCAGCGCGCTTGATGCGCAGAGCGAAATTCTGGTGCAGAAAGCGCTGGAAGGGCTGATGAAAGGGCGCACCAGCCTGGTGATCGCCCACCGGCTGGCCACGGTGAAACATGCGGACCGGATTCTGGTGCTGGATGGCGGGCGCATTGTCGCCGAGGGTAGCCATGACGAGCTGATGCAGAAGGACGGGCTCTATGCCGATCTGGCCAATCTGCAATTTACCGGCGCCAGCAATGGCAACGGAAATGGCAATGGCAATGAAAGCGGCGGCGGCGAGGCCTGAGCCCGGCGGGCCGGATGTGCTGCGCTAGAGCGTGCCGCGATTGAGGCCGTTGGCGACGGCGATGGCAATGGCAACCGCGAATATGACCAATATCGCGGTAATGAATATCTTCCTGGTTTTATCGTCCATCGCTGTGCCCCCGCTTGCTGCCGGGCCGGCTTCCGGCGGCCGGGCCTCAAACAAATCATGCGCCGAATGACGGCGCATGACAAGTTTCGGGCAATGGTCCGGTTTTACGCCCCGGCGGCCTATACCGCCTTGATGCCGGTGAGGAACTGATCCACATGCCGGTTGAGCTGGTCCGACTGCTGGGCCAGATGGGCGGAGGCTTCGGCCACCGAGCGGGCGGCGGTGCCGGTCTTGGCGGTGTCTTCGGACACGGCGGTGATGGTGCTGCTGACCTCCTGGGTGGCTGTGGAGGTCTGATCGACCCTGACGGCGATATCCGAGGCCTCGCTGCCCTGCTCCTCCACAGCGGAGGCGATTTCGACCGTGGACTGGCTCATTTGCGACACCGTGCTGGAGATGGACTGGATGGCATGCACCGCCTCCTGGGTGGCGGCCTGAATCTGCGAGATCTGCTCTGAGATGTCCTCGGTCGCCTTGCCGGTCTGGGTGGCGAGGGATTTGACCTCATTGGCCACCACGGCAAAGCCCTTGCCGGCGTCTCCGGCGCGGGCGGCCTCGATGGTGGCGTTGAGGGCCAGCAGGTTGGTCTGTTCGGCAATGCCCTGAATCAGGGTCACCACTTCGCCGATCCGCTCGGCGGATTCGGCCAGGCCGAGCACGCGCTGATTGGTCTGTTCGGCCTCATGGGCCACATTGCGTGCCTCGTCGCTGGACTGGGTGACCTGATTGCTGATCTGGCGGATCGAGGCGGACAGCTCGCGGGTGGCCTCGGCGGCGCTGCCGACGCTGAGCGAGACCTCGCCGACCACATCGGCGACCTGGGCGGCGCTCATATTGGTGCTGGTGGCGGTTTCCTGCATGCGGCCGGTCATCTCGGTCATGGACTGGATGGCCTCGCGCACCGATTCCATCACCCCGGACACGCCCTGTTCGAATTCCCGGGTCAAAGCCTCGATCTTGCGCTGGCGTTTTTCCTTTTCCGCCTGCGCTTCGGCCTGTTCGGCCGACAATTCGGTGCTCTTGATCATATTGCTCTTGAACACGGCCACCGCCTTGGCCATTTTTCCGATCTCGTCATTGCGATTGGAGTCCGGGATTTCCTTGTCCAGATCGCCATGGGTCAGCGCATACATCACATCGGCGATGCGGCTGAGGGGCATGGAGAGCAAGCTGCGCAGGCTGACGGTCATCGCCGCCACCGCCAGCAGCAGCACGGCGATGGTCACCCCGATCAGCATCCAACGGCTCTGGGACTGAATCGCGCTCAGACCGGCCTCTCCCTTGGCGATCGCATTCGACAAATTGGCCGAAACCTGCTTGAACTGATTGTGGCGCTGCTTGGAGACCTTGGCGATGCGCGCCGCTTCGGCCTGTTGCGAGATTTTCATGGATTCGAGCTTCTTGGCGACGGCGGCCTCGAGCTTGATCAGCGCGGCGCGGGAAATGGCGATCTCGAGCACGCCGCGCGCCCCGGTGTTTTCGCCGTGACACCCCTGGCATTCCTCGGTGTTTTTCAGCACATGATAGGAATAGACCACCGGAGTCTTCTTATCATCGACTTCGATTTCGCTGTTCAGCAGCGCTTCGCCGTCGGGGTTCTGGACCGCTTTTTTCAGCGCCTCGGCCCGCTTGCCCTTGATCTTGGTTAAGGTGAAGCTCTTGCGCGGGGTGAAGGTCTCGTCATCGAGCAGCTTGTTGACCTTGTTGATGGTCTCATTGTCCGACAGGGCCGAGACACCGGAGGTGCGCCACAGATTGATGGCGAAAATGTCCGGGTTTTCGGTCATGGTGTCGATGACATTATGGGCGTCCTCGATCTCGCCGCTCATCATGGCCGCGCGGATCATGGTCACGGTGCTGGAGGAGATGCCGTTACGAATGCCGTGCAACAGGCTCTCTTCCTTCTGGGTGGCCAGTTCGGCGGCAAGCTCCTGGGCGCGGTGGCCGGTCTTCATGCGGGCTTTTTCAAGCTCCAGGTTTTTCTTGAGGAAGGAGTTGATGGTGCTGTCTTTTTCCGACAGTCCGGTCTGCATGGTCCGGAACAGCTCACCGGAACTGCGCGTTACCCGGTTGCCGGCGTAAATGCCAATAGCGAAATTGGCCGCCGAAACCAAAACCAGCAATGCAACCACACCAATGATTATGCGTAGGCTCAGTGAATTGCCCATAGTTCCCACCTTCATCTGACTTGCGTGGGCACAGTATTTCCTGAATTGGTAAAAAAAGTGTGTGGTCACGACAATTGGTCACAGTAAATCCGCTTAGAAATGAAACATTTATAAGGTAACGAGTAAGAAGCGTTCTAATCAAAACCGGTTGCAATACCCAAAGCCTCATGAAAGCAATAGGTTGAAGATCAAGAGAAATCAGCCCGTCCTTGTTGAATCCCCCAGACGGGCCCGTCGATGGCGGCGATGCGGATGAGGACCGGCGCTGCAAGCCGGGCGGGGCGCCGGGGCTTGCCGGGGGCGGATCAGCGCTCGGTCAGTTTCAGCTCGATGCGCCGATTCCGGGCCAGGGCCTCGGGGCTGTCGCCGGTATCGATGGGGTGAAATTCGCCAAATCCGGCCGCCACCAGCCGGTCGGGCGGCACGCCCTTTTTGGTCAGATAATGCACCACCGACAGGGCGCGCGACACGGAAAGCTCCCAGTTGGAGGGAAAGGCCGGCGTGTTGATCGGGGTGGCGTCGGTGTGGCCGTCCACCCGCAGCACCCAATTGATTTCGGCGGGAATCTCGTTGTTCAGGGTAATCAGCGCGGTGGCCAGCTTGGCCATTTCGGCCGAGCCGGCCTGGTTGATCTCAGCCGCGCCCGGGTCGAACAGCACTTCGGACTGGAACACGAAGCGGTCGCCGACAATGCGGATATCGGTGCGCTTGCCGAGAATCTCGCGCAGGCGGCCGAAGAACTCGGACCGGTATTTCTTCAATTCCGAAACCTTTTGCGCCAGCGCCACATTCAGCCGCCGGCCGAGATCGGCGATTTTGACATTGGCCTTGCGGTCGCGTTCCTCGGACGCATCGAGCAATTCTTGCAGGGCGGCCATTTGTTTGCGGATGGCGGCGATCTGCTGATTGAGCAATTCGACCTGGGCCAGCGCCCGGGCCTTCAGGGTTTCCTCCTGGCTCAGCTTGCGGCTGAGGGCCTGCTCACGCGCCTTGGCCTTTTCCTCCTCGGTGCGCAGATCGAGGATGATCTGCTGGTTCTTGCGGTTCAGGGCCTTGGCCTTTTCCTCCTCGGAGCGCAGATCGGCGATGATGGCCTGGTTCTTCTTGTCCTTGGAGCGCAGATCGATCACCAATTGCTTCTGTTGTTCGGCGAGCGCCCGGGCCTTTTCCTCCTTGGAGCGCAAATCGATCACCGTCTGTTGCTGCTGCTTGCCGGCGGCGAGGGCCTTTTCGGCCTTGGAGCGCAGATCGACGATCAGCAGGCGGCGCTTTTCCGCCTCGCTGCGGGCGGCGGTGATCTTGCCGCGCAGATCCTCGATCTGCTTTTTCTGTGCGCCGGCCTGGCGGGTGATGTCTTCGGACTGGTTGGTCAGGCTGCTAATCAGGTTCTTCTGCTTGTCGGCCCGGGCAATGGCTTTTTCCATATCATCGCGCAGAGCGATGATGATCTGCTGCTTCTCGCTGGCCACACCCCGCGCCTTGGCCAGGGTGTCCTTCAGGCCGAGAATGATCTCCTGGCGCATCTTGGCTTCCGAGGCGGCTTCCGAGGCGGTTTTCTTCAAGCCGGCGATTACTTCCTCGCGCTTGCCGCTCTCGGCCTTGATCGCTTCCATCTCGTCGCGCAGCACGACGATCTGTTGCTTCTGCAGACCCATCTGCTTCAGGGCGGCGGATTTCAGGTCCTTTTCGGCCTTCAGCTCATCGGTGAGCACGGTGAGGCTGCGTTTCGACTGGGCGGCGCGGCGCTGCAGGATGATGATATCGCGGCGCGAATCCTCCAGATCCGCCAGCGCCTTTTCCCGGTCGGCATTGGCCTGCTTGAGGCGGCTTTCAATGGCGATGATGGCGCTTCGCGCCGCCTCGGCCTTGTCCTTCTGCTTGCCCAGCGCGATGACCAGATTGTCCTTCTCGCCCTGCAGGGTGCTGAGCGAACTGGTGAGGGTGGCAAGCTCGGATTTCAGGCTCTTGGTGCTCTCCTGCTCAAGGGCAAGCAATTCGGTCAGCTCGGCCATCTGGGCGTTGAGCTTTTTCAGGGCGGTGTCCTTGCCGGAAATCGCCTGGGAGAGAAAGAACTGCGCCAGCATGAACATGGACAGCAGAAAGATGATGACCAGCAGCAGAGTCGACAGGGCATCCACGAATCCGGGCCAGTAATTGGCGCCGCTATTGGGTCTGCGCCGGGCTGCCAGTGACATGGCCTAGTCCTTGCCGCCGGAGTTGGCGTCGTCATCGGTGAGCAAATTGTCGGCCAGCGATTTGATCACCGGCGCCAGATCGGCCTGCTGGTCGGCCTGGGCCTGGGCCCATTCGCGCACCAGTTTCTGTTCCTGGCGCATCTGGCTGACCAGGCTCTCGACGCTTTCGGCCAGATTGCCGAGGGCCTCGGCGCCGCCACCATCGGCTTCGTGACGGGTCTTGTGGGTGAGCGCATCGAGGCTCGATTGCATGTCCTGCAGGGTAAAGCGCAATTGCGCCGGGGCGATGCCGGTGGAAATCTCGGCGGTGCCAAGTTCGGTCACGGTGGAGAGCCAGTCCTCAAGCTCGGTGTAGAAGCGGTTCTGCGCCTGGCTGGTCTGCAGGTCGAGAAAGCCGATCACCAGCGAGCCGGCCAGTCCGAACAGCGAGGATGAGAACGCGGTTCCCATGCCTTTCAGCGGGGCCTCGAGCCCGGCCTTCAGATCTTCGAAGATCACGGTGGATTCGCTGGCGCCCACATCGAGCGACTGGATGGTCTGGGCGACCGAATGAATGGTGCCGAGCAGACCCCAAAAGGTGCCGAGCAGGCCGAGAAACACCAACAGGCCGATCAGATAGCGGGAAATGTCATGGGCTTCGTCAAGCCTTGTGCCGATGGAATCGAGCAAGGACCGGTTGGACTGGGCCGAAATGCTCATGCGCCCGACCCGGTCGCGCAGCATGGTGGCCATCGGCGCCAGCAGCACCGGCGGCCGGTTGCTTTCCAGGCCGGGGTCGGCGATGCGGAATTCATTGACCCAGCGGATTTCCGGATAAAGCCGGACCACCTGGCGGAAGGAGAAGATGATGCCGATCAGCAGCACGGTGACGATGAGGCCGTTGAGGCCGGGATTGGCCATGAAGGCCTGGCTGATCTGCGGATAGAGAATCGCCGCCACGAAACCGGCGATGACCAGAAACAGGGACATCCGGATCAGGAAGCTCTGGGGCTGGGCGATGGAGGGGGTTTCGACCTCCCTCCGATACGGATATTTCTCTTCCAAGGACATGAACTCAGGCCCATTAAGTGACGTTTGATCGAACCACGCGGCAATATAACCCGGAACCGCCTGTGAAATGAAGCCGGATCATGGGGTGGGGCGAAACTCGGTCAACACGCCCCCTAGGCATTCAGCAATTTCAGCATCGGACCATGCAGCATTTCATTGCCGGCGGCAATGTCGCCGGTTTTCAGCATCTGCTCGCCGCCGCTCATATCGGTGACCAGCCCGCCCGCTTCGCGGATGATCACGATGCCGGCGGCCATGTCCCAGGGCGACAGCCCGTGTTCCCAGAAGCCGTCAAAACGCCCGGCGGCCAGCCAGGCAAGGTCGATGGCGGCGGCGCCGGTGCGGCGGATGCCGGCGACCTGCGGCATGATGTTGTTCAGCTCGCGGGTGAAATCGGCATAATCGCCGCGGCCCATATGGGGCACGCCGGTGCAGATCACGCTCTGGCCCAGATCGCGGCGCGCCGCGACGCGGATGCGCCGGTCGTTGAAAAAGGCGCCCTGGCCGCGCTCCGCGGTGAACATCTCATCCGATATCGGGTTGTAGATCAGCCCGGCCACCAGCTTGCCCTCGCGTTCCAGGGCAATGGAAATGGCAAAGATCGGGATGCCGTGCAGGAAATTGGTGGTGCCGTCCAGCGGATCGATGATCCAGCGATGGGTCTTGTCGGCGCCCGCGACCTCGCCGCGCTCCTCAAGCAGAAAGCCATAGCCGGGCCGGGCGCGGGCCAATTCCTCATGCAGGATTTTCTCGGCATGGCGGTCGGCATTGGAGACAAAATCGGCCGGCCCCTTGCGCGAGACCTGCAATTGCTCGACCTCGCCGAAATCCCGGACCAGATGGCGCGCGGCCTTGCGCGCGGCGGCGATCATGACATTGATAAGGGCGGAACCCGGCATGGGGGAATATCCTGTTCAGCTCCTGGGAGCGGTCGGGGCTTGGCGCTGAAACCGTTTAATCGGCGCGCCGGACATAGGTGATTTCATTGGTGTCGACAATGATGCGCTCACCGACGGTGATGAAGGGCGGCACCATGACCCGGACCCCGTTATCCATCAGCGCCGGCTTGTAGGACGAAGACGCGGTCTGGCCCTTGATGGTGGGTTCGGTCTCGGTGACCTCCAGGGTGACCTGATCGGGCAGGGAAATGCCGATCGGGCGGCCCTCATGGCTTTCCACGGTGACGATCATGCCGTCCTGCAGAAACTGGGCGCGCTCGCCGACAAAATCCAGATGCAGCTCGATCTGCTCATAGGATTCATTGTCCATGAACACCAGCATCTCGCCCTCGGCATAGAGAAACTGGTAATCATTCTGTTCCAGCCGCACCCGCTCGACGGTTTCGGAGGAGCGGAAGCGCTCGTTCAGCTTGGTGCCGTCAATCAGGTTTTTCAGCTCGATCTGGGCAAAGGCGCCGCCCTTGCCGGGCTTGACATGGCCGACCTTGACCGCGGCCCACAGGCCGCCCTTATGCTCGATCACATTGCCGGGGCGGACTTCGTTTCCGTTGATTTTCATGGGTGATGTCCTCTCATGCGGACTCTTAAGCCTTGCGGGTCAAGGCTGTCATTGAAATGGTTCGGTTCTTGTTATTCCGAACACCAGCAGTAAATCAACCGCTAAATCCGCAAAAGACCGGGGGCCGGGGCGCCGCAGGCATGGCTGGGCATGGGCTCAGCCATCGGCTCAGCCATCGCCCGGCGCGGCCCTGGCCTTGAAGGCCTTGAGGCGCTTTTGCAGATCCTCCACCTCTTCGGGGGAGAAATTGCTCACGAATTGATCGAGCTGTTTGTCCTCCAGCCCGTTTTCCTTGGCCAGCATGTGCCATTTGGCGGCTTCGACCCCGTCCTGCTCGATGCCGAACCCCATGATCAGCAGGCGGGCAAGCCGGTTCTGGGCAACCGGATTGCCCCGCCTGGCGGCCTGTTTGAACCAGTGCACGGCCTGGGGCAGGTTCTTGATGATGCCGTTGCCGCTGAACAGCATCAGGGCATATTCGAGCTGGGCATCGGCCAGCCCGCCCCGGGCCGCCCGGCCGATCCAATCGGCCGATTTTTTCAGGTCCTGCTTGACGCCGAGCCCCTTGCGATAAAGCCAGCCCAGATCATAGGCGGCGCGGGCATGGCCGCGCTCGGCGGCGATCCCATACCATTTGGCGGCCTTGGTGAAATCCTTGTCCTGACCGGTGCCGAGCGCATAGGCGATGGCCAGATTGTACTGGGCCTTCAACAGCCCCTTTTCGGCGGCACGGGCGATGTAGCGGACGGCCTGCTTTTCATCCTTTTTCACGCCCTCGCCGCGCAGATACATGGCGCCAAGCAGTTGCAGGGCCTCGGCGTCGCCTCTTTTGGCGGCCTGCT
>PKTQ01000125.1 GCA_002869085.1 Hyphomicrobiales bacterium
TCCCACAGATCGATATCGTCAATGCTAAGGCCGTGGCGCTCAAGCAGGCGCGGAATGGCGAACACCGGCCCGATCCCCATCTCGTCGGGCGCGCAGCCCGCCGCCGCCATGCCGCAATAGCGCCCCAGCGGGGTCAGCTTGCGCCGCGCCGCTTCACCGGCCTCCATCAGCACCATGGCCGAGGCCCCGTCGGAAAGCTGGCTCGCATTGCCGGCGGTGACGCATTTATCCGCGCCCAGCACCGGTTTCAGCCCCGCCAGTCCATCAAGCGTGCTGCCGGGCCGGTTGCATTCATCCGCGCCAAGCGTCACCGTTTGCAGATCCGTCTCGCCGCTCTGCTTGTCCTTGACCTCTTTTACCTCCGTCACCGGGATGATCTCGTCCTCAAAGCGCCCCGCCCCTTGCGCCTTTGCCGTGCGCTGCTGGCTGGTCAGCGCATAGGCGTCCTGAGCCTCGCGGCTGATCCCATAGCGCTCGGCAACGATTTCGGCGGTTTCGATCATGCTCAGATAATAGCGCTCGCTCACCCCGGGCGCGCGGTAGCGATGGCCGTTCCAATGCGCGTTCTGCACCAGGGAAATGCTGTCGAGCCCCCCGGCCAGCATGATTTCGGCCCCTTCATCGCGAATCTGCCCGGCCGCGACAGCGATTGCCGCCAGCCCCGATGCGCATTGCCGGTCGACGGTCATGCCCGCCACCTGCTCCGGCAGACCGGCCGCCAGCGCGGCATGCCTTGCGGTGTTGATGCCGGTGCTGCCCTGGGTGAGGGCGCAGCCCATAATGGCGTCTTCGATCTCTTCGCCCGCTATGCCGGCGCGCTCCACGGCGGCCCTGATGGCATGGGCGGCCAGCACCGGGCCTTCGAGATTATTGAAGGCGCCGCGATAGGCCTTGCCAATCGGTGTGCGGGCTGTCGAGACAATCAGCGCTTCGCGCATGGGGGGAGATCCTTTCGGGAGATTGCCGCTCTAGCGGGGCTCAAGGCCGCACCATTCGGCAATGAACAGGGCGGTGACCTGGGTGACGCGGCGCAGGGATTCCAGCTCCACCCGTTCATTGAAGCCGTGAATCGCCTCGGCGCGCGGGCCATAGACCAGCGCCGGAATATCCGCATAAAGCCCGAAGAAGCGCGCATCGGTGGTGGCGGTGACCGGAACCTGGCTCAAGGCCGTGCCGGTGATCGCTTGATGCGCCCCGGCCAGCTTGGCGATGGCCTCGGCGGCGTTTTCGCTTTGGTCCTCGGCCAGCGCATAGCCTTCGGCCTGGAAGCCGTGATAGACGATCTGCGGCGGGTTCTGGCGCAAAAAGGCATGTTCGCCCGCCGCCTGCATCAGCGCGCTTTCGATCTCGGCTCTCGCTTCTTCCAGGTTCTGGCCGGGAAAGAGCCCCATGCGCACATCGAACACGCACCAGGCCGGCACTGAGCTTGCCCAGTCGCCGCCCTTGATGCGGCCGATATTCAGATTGAGCGCATGGGCGTGATCGGCAAAATGCTTGTGCCGCCGCTCCGGCACGTTCCAGCGCGCCTCCAGCCCGTGCAGGGCTTCGATCAGCGGGATTGCCGCCTCGATGGCATTGGCGCCGCTGCCGGCCTCCAGCACATGCACCGGAATGCCCTTCAGATGCACCTGAAACCAGATCACCCCGACCTGGGCGCTGATCAGCTCCTCGGCGAACGGCTCGGGGATCAGCGCCGCATCGGCCCGGTAGCCGCGCTGCAGGCAGGCCAGCGCGCCATTGCCGGTGCATTCCTCCTCCACCACCGACTGAAAAAACACATCCGCCGCCGGCGCATGGCCCAGCGCCGCCAGCGCATCGAGCGCGAACAGATTGGCGCTCAGCCCGGCTTTCATGTCGCCGGCGCCGCGCCCATACATCCAGCCCGCCTCGATGCGCGGCGCGAAGGGCGGCGATTGCCACATATCGAGCGGCCCCACCGGCACCACGTCAATATGGCCGTTTAAAATCAGAGATTTGCCGCTGCGGCGGCGGCTGCGATGACTGGCGACCACATTCACCGCATCGTCATAATTGCCCGCCACCGGCGAAAAGCCGGGCAGATGGGCGATGTCGGCCACATCGATATTCCAGCGGTCGATCTGATAGCTGCGCGCCTGCAGCGCCTCGGCGATGAAATCCTGCGCCGATTGCTCCTGGCCCCGGGTCGAGGGATGGGCGGTCAGTTCCGACAAAAACTCGGTCTGGCGCCCGAAGGCATTATCGACCGCATTGCGGATGGAAGTTTGCAGGCTTTGATCCATGGCTCTTGCGCCTTCAGAAAGTTGGGATGGGTCCTTCCGGCATCAGCAGCGGCGCGCCGGTGGCGCTTTGCAGACGGTCCGGATCGACCCCTTCTGCGATCTCGGCCAGCCGCAGCCCCTCCGGCGTGATGTCGCACACCGCCATGTCGGTATAAATCCGGTTGACGCATCCGGCGGCGGTCAGCGGCAGGGTGCAGCGCTCGACGATTTTCGGGCGTCCGCTCTTGTCGGTATGCATGGTGATGACGCCGACCCGGCGCGCCTTCTGCGCCAGTTCGATGGCGCCGCCGGGGCCGGGGCTGAAGCGGCCGGGAATCATCCAATTGGCGAGATCACCGTTCATCGCCACTTCGAAAGCGCCCAGCAAGGTGAGATCGAGCCGGCCGCGCCGGACAATCGAGAACGACACCGCACTGTCGAAATAGGAGGTTCCGGCCACCGGCGAGACATAGGCGCCGCCGGCATCGATCAGATTGCGGTCGGCCTCAGCATAGGGCAATTGCCGCCCGACCCCGGCAATGCCGTTTTCCGAATGCAGGCAGATCGGCAGCCCGGCATCGAGATGGCCCAGAACCCCGGTCGGCAGCCCGATGCCGAGATTCACCGTCATGCCGGGCCGGATGTCGCGGGCGGCCCGGGCCAGCATCCGCTCTTTAGCGCCTGACGACATGATAGACCTCCGGCAGTTCCGCCAATTCCATGACATGGTCGACAAACACCCCCGGCGTATGCACCGCTTCCGGGATCATCTGCCCCTGCCCGACCAGAGTCTCGGTCTCGGCCAGGCTGCATGAGGCGGCCATCGCCATCAGCGGGTTGAAATTGCGCGCCGTGGCCGCATAGCTCAAATTGCCGAAATCATCGGCCCTTTCGGCGTGCAGCAGGGCAAAATCCGCCGTCAGCGCCGGCTCGAAAATCGCCTCGCGCCCCGCCAGGCTCAGCATCGTCTTGCCTTTGGCCAGCGGCGTGCCGAGGCCGATATCGGTCACGATGCCCACAAGGCCCGCCCCGCCGGCCCGGATGCGCTCTGCCAGAATGCCCTGCGAGACCAGCTCCACTTCAATTTCGCCCGCATTCATCAGCCGGATCGCATTGGCATTGAGCCCGATATGGCTGGTGATCAGCCGCGCCACCTGCCGGTTTTGCAGCAGCAGGTCCACCCCCATGCCGGCCTCATTGGCGTCGTTCTTGATGATGGTCAGCTCTTTTGCGCCCTGGCGCGCCAGTTCCTCGATCAGGCAGAACGGTGTGCCCGGCACCCCAAAGCCGCCGATCATCACGCTGGCCCCGTCGCCGATCGCCGCCACGGCCTCCGCCATGGGTGTGGTCTTGCTGCGCATCCCTGTCAACCCGCCGCTTGCATTGTGCCGCTGCTGCGCCATTGATCGCCGATCTCCTGCGCGAAAAGGGTGAGCGAGCGGTCCAGCACCTCGAGGATTTCCCCGACATGGTCGAGGGTTGCGATCATCGGCGGGCAAACAAGGAAATGATCGCCCTCATAACCGCCGCGCGAGCGCCGCGCATAGATGATCAGCCCATTGTCATAGGCGATGTCGACCAGCCGGTTGAAGGCGTTGAGGCCCGGGGGCAGGGGGGTCATGCTTTCCCGGTCCGCCACCAGCTCGAAGGCCAGCAGCAGCCCCTTGCCGCGCACATCGCCGATCAGCTCATGGCGCTGCATCAGCTCTTCCAGCCCGGCTTTCAGCGCCTTGCCGCTCCGCGCCGCATTGTTCATCATGCCCTCGGCCTCGATGGCTTCCAGCACCGCGAGGCCGGCGGCGCAGGCGAGCGGATTGCCGGCATAGGTGAAGCCATGCGCAAAGCCGCCCGCATCGAGCACCGCATCGACCAGCCGATCATGGGCGATCATGGCCCCCAGCGGCGCATAGCCGGCGCCGAACCCCTTGGACAGGGCGATGATGTCGGGCGCGACATCCCAGTGCTCGGCGCCGAAAAAGCGCCCGGTGCGCCCGCCGCCGGTCATCACCTCGTCATGGATCAGCAACACACCATAGCGATCGCAAATCTCCCGCACCCGCGCCATATAGCCGGCCGGCGGCACCAGCGCCCCCGTGGAAGCGCCGCCAATCGGCTCGATGATGAAAGCGAGCACGCTCTCCGGCCCCTCGGCCAGGATCGCCGCCTCCAGCATGTCCGCATAATGCAGCCCGGTTGCCGGATCGTCGGGGGCGAGCTTGTCGAGATAGGCCCGGGGCGCCGGGATTTTGGGCATGGCCCGCATCATCGGCTCGAACGGCTCGGTCAGCGGGCCATAGCCGGTCAGCGCCAGCGCCCCCAATGTGCAGCCATGATAGCTGGGGTTGCGGGAGATCACCTTCCAGCGCCGGCTCTGGCCGGAGACGGTGGCATATTGGCGCGCCAGCTTGATGGCGCTTTCCACCGCCTCGGAACCGCCGGAGACGAAGAACACCTTGTTCATTCCCTCCGGCGCCAGGCACGCGGTGCGGGTGGCCAGCTGTTCGGCCGCCTCGGTTTCGAAATGCAGCCGGTAGCCAAAGGTGGATTTTTCCATCTGGCGGCGCATCGCCCCCAGCACATGCGGGTTGGAATGGCCGATATTCGACACCATCGCCCCCGATGAGCCATCGAGATAGCGCTTGCCGTCAATGTCCCACATATACACCCCGCGCGCCATGTCCAGCACCGGCCGGCGGCGGCGGCTTTGGTAAAACAGATGCGTATTCATTGGCTCAATCTTCGAAAACCTGCTGCAAAAACGCCTTGGTCCGCTCTTCTTGCGGCGCCCGGAACACTTGCGAGGGCGGTCCCTGTTCGGCCACCAGCCCGTCGGCCATGAACACCACATGGTCCGATACGTCCTCGGCAAAGCGCAGATCATGGGTGACGATGATCATGGTCATATGCTCCTGCGCCAGCTCCTTCATCACCCGGTTGACCTCGCCAACCAGTTCCGGGTCGAGCGCCGAGGTCACCTCGTCGAACAGCATCAGTTTCGGCGTCATCGCCAGAGCGCGGGCAATCGCCACACGCTGTTTCTGTCCGCCCGACAGCCGGGAGGGGTAATAATCCGCCCGGTCGGCCAGCCCGACCTTGTCGAGCAGGATTTTGGCCTGCTCGATGGCCTCGGCCTTGCTGCTGCGGCGCAGCAGCACCGGCGCCAGGGTGACGTTTTCGAGGGCGGTCAGATGGGGAAACAGATTGAAGTGCTGAAACACCATGCCGATATTCTGGCGCAACTGGTTGAGATGGCGCTCGCGCTGCCGGTGCGGCAATTTCTGGTTGACCAGTTCGCCGTCAAACCAGATTTCCCCTTCCGTCACCTCCTCAAGCTGGTTGATGGTGCGCAGCAAGGTGGACTTACCCGAGCCGCTGGCGCCGATCAGCGCGAAGATCTGGCGCGGCTCGATATCCATATCGATGCCTTTCAGCACCTCAAGCTGTCCGAAATTTTTCTTCAATCCGCGAATTTTGACAATGGGCTCGGTCATGGGTTCACCTATCGATACCGGGCCGACCGGCGCTCGGTGATGCGGACGGCCTGCTCGAGTGTGAGATTGACAACGTAATAAATGGCGGCGGCGGCCAGGTAGAATTCAAACGAGCGGAAGCTGTCGGAAATCGCCCGCTGCGCCGACAGGGTCAGCTCCATCACCCCGATCACCGACACCAGCGAGCTTTCCTTGAGCAGGGCGATCATCATATTGCCCAGCGCCGGCGTCACATTGGCCACCGCTTGCGGCACGATGGTCCTCGTCATGGTCTGAAACTGGCTGAGCCCGAGGCTGCGCGCCGCTTCATACTGGCCGTCATCGATGGCGATGATCGCCGATCTGATGATGTCGGAATTATAGACCGCGAAATGCAGGCTGAGGGCGATCACCCCGGCGACGAAGGCGTTGAGATCGAGGCCGATCTGCACCAGGCCGAAATAGATCAGGAACAATTGCAGCAGCAGCGGCGTGCCCATGAACAGCCAGGCAAAGAAGGTGACCGGCCAGCGCACCAGGCGGTGGCGGCTGAGTTGCATCACTGCGAACACCACCCCGATGATCAGGCTCATCGCCATCGACACCACGGTCAGCGCCACGGTCCACCAGGTGCCGGCGATCAGCAGGTCGAGATATTCGGGGATGATGGTGAAATCCAGGCCCATCTTGCTACTCCAGCGCCACGCCGCGATCGACCCATTTCACTCCATAGGAAAAGATCGTCACGATGGCGAGATAGAAAACCGAGGCGAGAATGAACATCTCGAACGGCTTATAGGTTGACGAGATATAGCGATGCGCGGTGTAGGACAGCTCCACCACCGAAATGGTGGAGACAATCGCCGAGCCCTTGATCAGCGCGATGGCGTTGACCCCGAGCGGCCGTACCATCATCCGCGCCGCCTGGGGCAAGATGATGCGGCTCATCACCTGATGATGCGCCAGCCCCAGGCAGGACCCGGCTTCCGTCTGGCCCTTTTCCACCGAGATGATGGCGCCGCGGATCGACTCGCACATATAGGCGCCGATATTGACCCCGAGGCCGATCACCCCGGCTTCGAACGGCTCCAGATGAATGCCGATCTGCGGGCCGCCGAAATAGAGCAGAAAAAGCTGGATCAGCGCCGGCGTGCCGCGAAACAGGCTGACATAAGAGCGCGCCGGCCAGCGCAGCACCGGGTTGCGCGACAGGCTGGCCAGCGCCGCGGTAAAGCCAAGTGTCAGGCCGAGCATGATGGCCAGGATCGAGATTTTCACCGTCACCCAGGCCGCCTCGGCAAAGAACGGCCAGATCCGCCCGATCAGTTCGATATCCATGTCAGCCCTTCAGATCTGCTTGGGGGGGGGTGCCCGCCGCCGGCAGATTGAAGCCGGCGGCGGTGCGCATGCGATGGGATCAGCGAATATCGGCGCCGACCCATTTGACCGAGATTTTCTCGTAAGTGCCGTCGGACATCATCCCGTCGAGGGCTTTCTGCATGGCCGCCGCCAGTTGCGGATTGCCCTTGCGGATGGCGATGCCGATCGGCAAATGGCCGCCTTCAAGCTTGGGCAGGTCCATCATCTTGATGCTCTTGCCGGCCTTCACCGCGGCGCGGCCGGGGATGGAATCGATGATAATGGCGTCGATGCGGCCATTGCCCAGCTCCAGCAGCAGTTCCGGCAGGCCCTTATAGGTGCGCACATCCCAATTCATGTCGGACTGCTTGTTGGCCCATTTCTCATGGGTCTCACCCAGGGTGACACCGATCTTCTTGCCTTTCAGATCGGCATAGCTTTTTGCCGTGGAGGCCGCCGGAATGAAGATCGCGCGGCCGTCGTGATAATAGGGGCCGACGAAATCGACCACCTTTTTGCGTTTTTCCGTCGCGGTCATCGAGCCGACAATGGTGTCGTATTTGCCCGCCATCAGCCCGGCCAGAATGCCGTCCCAGGCGGTGGTGATGATCTTGGGCTTCAGCCCCATGCGCTTGGCGATCTCAGAGCCGATATCCACATCGAAGCCGACCACCTGGTTCTGTTCGTTGATCAGCGAAAACGGCGGATAGGCGCCTGTGAGGGCGATTGACAATTGTCCGGCCGATTTGACCTTGTCGAGATCGTCGGCCTGCGCCGGCGACAGCAGCATTGTGCCGAGCACGACCCCGGTCAGCATGGCTTTCACTAGGTTAAACATTTGGGGCTTCCTTCCCTGTCAAATTCATAAATCCTCCCGATTGCCCTGTCGGTCGGGGCAATGGCGCGCCAAAACCATGGTTCATTCTCTACCATTTGTGAAATAGATAATGACAATAGCGATCATTCATGATTTCTATGATGGATGAGCGAGAAATCCCCCATCGCCGGTTCCGGGCGTACCTTCGACTGGAATCTGCTGCACACTTTCGTGGTGCTGGCCGAGGCCGGCAGCATCACCGGCGCCGCCGAAAGACTGGGGCGCAAGCAGCCCACCGTTTCCAACGCCCTGCGCCGGCTCGAAGACCAGATCGGCAAGAAGCTGATCGAGCGCTCGCCCGGCATGTTCCGGCTCACCGATGCCGGGCAGTTGCTGCACCGCGAGGCGATCGACATTTACGGCTCCATCACCCGGCTCAGCACCCTGATGCGCGATGTCATGGACGAGGTGCGCGGCCATGTGCGCATCGCCATGGCCAGTCATGTGGTCTGTCCGCTGTTCGACGACAGCCTGCGCGCCTTTCATGCCGCCAATCCCAAGGCCACTTTCAGCCTCGATGTGATGGCCAGCGTCACCGCCCTGGCCGAAGTGGTGGCCCGGCGCGCCTCTCTGGCGGTGTGCCTGGTGCATGAGCGCAGCGCCAAGCTGGAATATCGGCGCCTCTACCGGGAATATTTCGGGCTGTTCTGCGGGCCGGGCCATCCGCTGTTCGGCCAGTCCGGCCTCTCCAGCACCGATCTGAAAGGCCATTCCTCGATCAGCTTTCTCACCGACCGGCTCGACGATGTGCTGCGCCCGGTGGCGCTGATCCGCGCCGCATCCGGCCTCGATCAGCATGTGGTCGGCCGCTCTTCTCATCTGGAGGAAATCCGCCGCATGACCATAGCCGGCCTCGGCATCGGGGCGCTGCCGGTGCATGCGGTGGCGCGGGACATTGCCTCCGGCCTGCTGTGGCGCCTGCCGCCTTATGACGACCCGCCGGCGATTGACGTGCATCTGGCCTGGAACCCCATGGCGCGCATGAACCGCGCCGAGGAGGAACTGCTGGCCGCGCTCAAGCGCCGCATCGACGAGACGCCGATTGAACAGCGCACCTATGCCTGAGCGATTGTACCCCGCGGCCAATTATGGGATGGTCCCGGTGTTGATGCGCGCGAAGCGAAGAGGACATGATCATGAAAGCCCAGCCGCCGGACGCCGAGGTCAGATCGGCCCATGACGCCGATGAGGATGCCCGCAACCGGGACATCGTGATTTACGTCAATGGCGAAATGCTGCCCCGCGCCGAGGCTAAGGTTTCGGTCTATGATTCCGGTTTCATGCTCGGCGACGGCATGTGGGAGGGGCTGCGGCTTTACAACGGCAAATGGGCGTTTTTCGAGGCCCATATGGACCGGCTGTTCGCCGCCTGCAAGGCGGTGGATCTCGACCCCGGTCTCAGCCGCGCCGAGCTTCTCGCGGCCATGAACCGCACCGCCGCCGCCAATGGCATGACCGGCGACGCCCATTGCCGGCTGATGATCACCCGCGGGGTCAAATCGCGCCCGTTCCAGCACCCGCATCTGTCCCGCTCCGGCCCGACCGTGGTCATCATCGCCGAGCATTCCCGGCCCTCCGCCGCCATGATGGAGCAGGGCGTGCGTCTGGCTACCGTGCCGCAGGTGCGCGGCCTGCCCATGAGCCAGGACGCCAAATACAACTCCCATTCCAAGCTCAAT
Organism: Hyphomicrobiales bacterium; assembly: GCA_002869085.1. Classification (GTDB taxonomy): domain Bacteria; phylum Pseudomonadota; class Alphaproteobacteria; order Rhizobiales; family BM303; genus BM303. Next base: position 9,626 of record PKTQ01000125.1, read on the forward strand.
TGCGTCATCGGCTGCCTGCAGGCCGAGGCGGCCGGCGCCGACGAGGCGCTGATGCTAGACCCGCATGGTTTCGTCAACACCACCAATGCCTGCAATTTCTTCATCGTGCGCAGCGGCGAGGTCTGGACCTCGACCGGTGATTACTGCATGAACGGCGTCACCCGCATGAATGTGATCCGCCTGTGCCGGGAACACGGGATCCCGGTGTTTGAGCGCAATTACTCGCTGGTTGACACCTATAGCGCCGATGAGGCTTTCCTGACCGGCACTTTCGGCGCCCAGACCCCGGTGGCCGAGATCGACGGCAAAAAGATCGGGGAAGGAGAGGGCGCCGGACCGGTGACCCGGCGGCTGCGAGGCCTCTATCAGGAGCTCGTCGAAGCCGACACCGCCTGAATCTAAAGCTGAAATGCGCTCACAGCCCGCGCAGAAAATCGGGCCGCAGGCGGGCGGCGCCGGAGCGCACCGCATTGATCTCACCCAGCAGCCGCTCCCGGTCGCGCGGCAGATTGCCGGCCAGCGCCAGGCAGTTCGAGGCATGGTTGGAGCGGAAAATCACCGGGCGCGGCGGGTCGAGCCGGTCGATCAGCCGGGCCTGCTCGGCAAGAATGCCGGCATCGTCCTGAAAGGCGAAATTATCTGGCTGCCCGGCCATGAAATCGCGGGATGCGCCTTCCTCCAGCATCAATTGCAGGGTGGAGAGATAAGTGGGAGGCGCGGTGTTGATCAGCTCTGCCGTGCCGTCAATATGGGCCTGCCAGTCGCCGCGCCCGCCGAGCCCCAAGATCACCGTGGCCGAGACTTTCAGCCCCGCCTCGCCGGCCCGCCTGATAGCGCCGGCCAGCGTCTTGCGGCTCGCGCCTTTGACGATGCGTTTCAAAATGGCGTTGTCGCCCGATTCGATGCCGAGATAGACGAGCTTCAGCCCCAGCTCGCGCAAATGCGCCAGCTCGTCCGGGGATTTGCCGAGCAGGTTTTGCGGCGTGGCGTAACAACTGACCCGGGTGAGGCCCGGCAAGCGCGCCGCCAGATGGATGAGCAGCGCCTCAAGATGTTCGCCTGGCAGCGCCAGCGCATCCCCGTCGGCCAGGAACACCCGCCCGGCACCCGGAAACCTCGCCGCCGCCCGGTCGATCTCGGCCTTCACCTTACCAAGCGGGCGCGCCTGATAGGTCTTGCTCTTATACATGGAGCAGAATGTGCAGCGGTTGAACGAGCAGCCCAAAGTGGCCTGGATGATCAGATTGCGCCCCTCGCTCGGCGGGCGGTAAAGCGGCATGTCATAGACCAGAGGCAAAACGGCATCATCCTTTCAGGGCAATTTGGCAGCTCTATGGATAGCGCCTTTCGCCGGATCATGACAATCTTCCTGCATGGCTCACCACCACAGCGGAAACCCGGATTTGCCGGAACGGCCGATGGTATGAATATTGCTGGCAAATTCAGCGAGCCCATTGCAATCACCAGCCCAGGAGCTTTTGATGACCGCCGCCAGCATCTCGCCCGCCCATATCGCCCGGGCTTATCAGAGCCCATTGCCGCGAACAGATCAATCTGACGAAAACCCCCAGAAAACCGGGGCTTCCTCCGGACGGCGCGTTGCCGATTCCGTGGAGATTTCACAAGCTGGCCTGCTGAGCTCTGAGCTGTTGGGCACGCTCACCCCGATCGGGTTGAACCCGCAGGCCTTGAAGGCAGAATCTGCCGCTTTTCATCGGGATCTGGGCAATAAGTTCCTCATGGCGGGTATCGATACCAAACGGCCCATCACGCTCGCCGTTGATTTTCAGGGACAGGTGAAGGTGAAAGGGGATCATCCTGACAAGGCGAAAATCGAAGCCATGTTCAACAATGATTCCGAGCTTTCGAATCGATTCCGCCGCCTGTCCGCCGCCAGCACCCTGCAAAAGGCCGTTGAACAGCATATGGCTTTTGCCCGCGATTATGAGCAAAATCCGCAAGCCGCCATTGCCAAACATGCGCATCTGTTTTCCGGCCGCAAGCTGAGGGCCGACTATCAATTTGCCGATGATAGCTGGGATTTCAGGCGCTGTTAAATCACAGCGCCAGCCGGGTCAGGGTCTCGGGGCTCGGCACCCCGTCTTCCGACCAGCCCCTCAGCCGGTAATATTCCGGCAGCAAGAGGGCAAGCTGCGAAATATTGCCCTGATTGACCCCGCTCGGCGCCGGCTCGTTGAACATGCGCGGCGGCAGATTATCGTCATCGGCGGTCATCCCGGCATCCAGATTATAC
>PKTQ01000090.1 GCA_002869085.1 Hyphomicrobiales bacterium
GGGCCATTGTCCGTCCATGAACATTTTGGCCCATAAACCGCATATTCTCATTTGCGGCATTATTATTATCGCCTGATAACATTCTGGCGCGGCCGTTCACGCTTTTTCATATCATCCGCAAATTCTGAACGCCCGGCCAGACGGCAGGAGGACGACCATTGAGCTTGCGGCTTTACAACACCCTGAAACGCACGAAGGAGGACTTCGTTCCGCTCGACCCTGAACATGTGCGCATGTATGTGTGCGGCCCGACGGTTTATGACTATGCCCATATCGGCAATGCCCGCCCGGCGATCGTGTTTGACGTGTTCTACCGCCTGCTGCGCCATCTTTACGGGGCCGATCATGTCACCTATGTGCGCAACCTCACCGATGTGGACGACAAGATCAACGCCCGCGCCGCCGAGGAGGGGGTGCCGATCGATGAGGTGACCGAGCGGACCATCGCCCAGTATCACGCGGACGTGGCGGCGCTCGGTGTGTTGCCGCCTGATGTCGAGCCTAGGGCCACCCGGCATATCGACGGCATGATCGACATGATCGCCCGGCTGGTCGAGCGCGGCCATGCTTATGTGTCCGAGGGGCATGTGCTGTTCGATGTCGCCAGCGATACCTCCTATGGCTGCCTGTCGAACCGCAGCCGCGACGAGATGATGGCCGGCGCCCGTGTCGATGTGGCCGGTTACAAGCGCGACCCGATGGATTTCGTGCTGTGGAAGCCTTCCACACCCGATTTGCCCGGTTGGGATAGCCCCTGGGGGCGCGGCCGGCCCGGCTGGCATATCGAATGCTCGGTGATGTCGGAAAAATATCTCGGCCCCACCTTCGACATTCACGGCGGCGGCGCCGATCTGATTTTCCCCCATCATGAAAACGAGATCGCCCAGAGCACCTGCGCCCATGGCAACGAACTGATGGCCCGCTATTGGCTCCATAACGGCTATCTGCAGGTCGAAGGCGAGAAAATGTCGAAGAGCCTCGGCAATTTCGTGACCATTCATGATCTGTTGCAGGACTGGCCCGGCGAGGTGCTGCGCCTCAACATGCTGCGCACCCACTACCGCCAGCCGATCGACTGGACCGTGCAGGGCCTGAAAGAAAGCGCCGCCACGCTGGAAAAATGGTTTTCGCTCGAAGCCGGGGCCGCCAATGAGTCCCGGCTGACCGAACCGGTTGTCGAGGCCCTGTGCGATGATCTCAACACCCCGCGGGCCATCGCCGCCCTGCACCAGCATTACGGCGATGGGGATGCGGGCGCGCTCATTCCGGCGCTGCGGGCGCTCGGCTTTGAGGGCAATCTGGCCGATCCGCGCGCCGATGCCCTCGACAGCGCCAATATCGAGGCGCTGATCAAAGCCCGCCTCGCCGCCCGCGCAGAGAAGAACTGGGCCGAGGCCGACCGCATCCGCGATGAACTCGCCGCCATGAATATCGTCCTCAAGGACGGGCCCGAAGGCACCACCTGGGAGGTCAAGAGATGACCCCCGCCCCCCATTCCGAAATTGCCGCAGCGCGGCGAACTTGATGAGAAAAGACAAGGCAGATGCAAAAAGAACATATCTATCTTTATGACACCACCCTGCGCGACGGCCAGCAGACATTGGGGGTTGATTTCAACTCCGAGGAAAAAACCCTGATCGCCAATGCCCTGTCCAGCCTCGGGCTTGACTATATCGAGGGCGGCTTTCCCGGCGCCAACCCCACCGACACCAATTTTTTCGCCCAGGACCCGGATTATGGCAGCTCCAAGCTGACCGCTTTCGGCATGACCCGCCGCGCCGGGCGCAGCGCCTCCAACGACCCAGGCCTTGCCGCCCTGCTCGACAGCCGCGCCCAGGCGATCTGCGTGTTCGGCAAGACCTGGGACCTGCATGTCGAAGTGGCGCTCGGCATCAGTAACGAGGAAAACCTCGCCGCCATCGCCGACACCCTGTCCCATATCGCCGCCGACGGGCGCGAAGCGCTGTTCGACTGCGAACATTTCTTCGACGGCTACAAGGCCAATCGCGACTTTGCTCTGGCCTGTGCCAAGACCGCCTATGAAAACGGCGCCCGCTGGGTGGTGCTGTGCGACACCAATGGCGGCACCCTGTCCAATGAGATCGAGGACATTGTGCGCGATGTGATGAAGGTGGTGCCGGGCGATCATCTCGGCATTCACTGCCATGACGACACCGGCCAGGCTGTGGCCAATTCGCTGGCGGCGGTGCGGGCCGGGGTGCGCCAGATCCAGGGCACATTGAACGGACTAGGCGAGCGCTGCGGCAATGCCAATCTGACCACCATCATCCCGACCCTGATGCTCAAACCCACCTTCAGCGACCGTTTCACCGTCTCGGTCACTCACGAGCAGCTCAAAAACCTCACCTATGCCTCGCGCACCCTCGATGAGGTGCTGAACCGCGCCCCGGACCGCTCGGCGGCCTATGTCGGCGATCGCGCCTTTTCCCACAAGGGCGGCATCCATGTCTCGGCGGTGCAGAAAAACCCCAAGACCTATGAACATGTGCTGCCCGAACTGGTTGGCAATCGCCGCCGCATGCTGGTTTCGGACCAGGCCGGCAAATCCAACATCATCGCCGAGCTGGAGCGCCTGAACATCAAGATCGACAAGAACGATCCGCGCATCGGCAAGATGCTGCAGCAGGTCAAGGCCCAGGAGGCGGAAGGCTATGCCTATGAGGGCGCCGATGCCTCTTTTGAGCTGCTGGCCCGGCGCATCCTGTTCGGGGTGCCCGAGTTCTACAAGGTCGAGCATTACCGGGTGCTGGTGGAGCGGCGCTATAACGCGCTCGGCCATCAGGTCAATGTCTCGGAAGCCACCGTCAAGGTTACCGTGCACGGCAAGACCTATATCTCCGCCGCCGAGGGCAACGGCCCGGTGAATGCCCTCGACATAGCCCTGCGCAAGGATCTGGGCCAGTATTCGCCCCATATCAAGAATCTGGAACTGGTGGACTACAAGGTGCGCATCCTCAATGGCGGCACCGAGGCGGTGACCCGGGTGCTGATCGAAAGCCGCGACGAGACCGGCAGCCGCTGGATGACGGTCGGGGTCTCATCCAATATTGTGGATGCCTCCTTCGCCGCCCTGTCCGATTCGATCACCTATAAGCTGATCCGCGACCAGGCCCCCATCGCCGCGCAATAGAGGCGCCGGCGCGGGGTCCCCGTGCGGCGACAAATTTTGATGGATGAGGGCTAAGCCCCTTGCCCGCCAGGGTCCGATGTTGTGAGCGATCAGAGAGGATGGAGGGCAGGCAAGGGGTGTTCCGTGTCAGGCTAGCTTCTCAGGCCGAGTTTCCGCACCGCCTGTTTGACGGCCTTGGCCTTGACCAGCCTGGCCTTGGCGTTCTTTTCGTTAACCGCAGCCGGCTTGGCAATGTGCTGTTTCGGCACAATGCGGCGCTTTGTTGCGGGCCTTGATTTGCGCGCTATGCGCCGTGCGCTCCTGCGCTTGGTCGGTTTCGAGGCGCGGCGGCTTTTGCCCTTGGCTTTGTCCGATTTCAGCGCCATCCAGGTATTGGGCTGGGTCACCATATTGCGCAAGGTGGCCATATTGGTCTTCACCGCGCTGGGGGGCAGCACTTTGGCGTTCAGTTTTTCCGCCTCGCTGAACTTGCCTTGCAGGCCCAGCACCAGCGCCAGATTCTGCTGCACTTTGGACGAGGCGCCCGGCATCGCGGCGGCTTTGCGCAGGGTTGCTTCGGCCTTGCCCAGTTCGCTGCCCAGCGCATAGGACAGGCCGAGATTATTGAGGATCGACGGCTCCTTCGGCGCCAGCGCATAGGCGGCGGCATATTTGCGCCGCGCCTCCACATGGTTGCCTTTTTTGTCGAGCGCCACCCCCTCAGCCGAGGTCAGCCGCCAGTCGGGCTTGCCAAGCGACTGGGCATAGTTCAGGGTTTTCAAGGCCTTGTCATATTGGCCTGCCGCGGTCAGGGACTTGCCATATTCGCCCATCAGCGCCCGGTCGCGCGGATGTTTCTTCAGCGCCCGGGTCAGCACCGTCACCGCCTGGCCGTGCGCGCCGCCGATGCGCAAGGAGCGTGCATAGCGAAGGGCGTTGCGTCTGTTATTGGGGTTTTTCAAATAGGCCCGGGCCAGATCGCCGCGCGCCGTCGCCGCGGCGCTGCTGGCGGCCACGCTGCCGGTGACGAGCGAATCCGACTTGCCGGAGAGGGTTTGACTGTTGCAGCCCGCCAGGGCCAGCGTGGCGGCGAGGCCGGCGGCAAGACCGGCGCGGTGGACTGCGTTGCGCATATTGATGATGGCGGGGTTCATCCCAGGCTCCTCAGGCACTCATTCCGGCGGGTTCCGGCCGGACCGAATCACTAACTTGCCCTGATTTTGCGCGCCAACTGCTCAACAAATCTTTAACCATAACCATTAACCCCGCCGATCGCCGGCTTATGCTCCATCCGGCTTTGCTCGGCAGGCGACACGCTCTATGGTTCGGGTGAGTCAATTTCCAACGAGGACGGATCATGAGCGAATTTCACGTCAGCACCGGTTCGGGCGAGGGCGCCTGTCCCATTTTTGCATTGGACAAGGACAGTCTCGGCCCGTGGCTGGACGGGCAGGGGAGCAAAGCGCGCGCCTGGGCCGGCGCCAATGGCTTCGAGGCCGACCCGGGCACCCATCTGCTGGTGCCGGGCGCGGGCGGCGCGGCGGGCGCTGTGCTGTGGGGGGCTGGGGTGCCCGCCAATAGCCATGACGATCCCTTTGCCTTCGGCCGGCTGGCCGGGCTGCTGCCGCCGGGCGATTATGCCTATCGCGGGCCGGCGGCGCGGGCGGAGCAGGCGGCGCTCGGCTGGGCGCTGGAGGCCTATAAATTCACCCGCTACCAGAAGCCGGGCCGCGAGGCGCCGGTGCTGGTGCTGCCGGGTCCGGTCGATCTTGCGCGCATCCGGCGCATCGCGGCGGGCTGTTATCTGGCGCGCGATCTCATCAACACCCCGGCCAATGATATGGGGCCGGACGAGCTTGAACAGGCGGCCCGCGATCTCGCCGCCGCTCATGACGGGGCGGCGCTCAAAGTCGTGGCCGGCGACGAGGTGCTGGCGCGGGAATTCCCGCTCATTCAGGCGGTCGGCATGGGCTCGCGCCGCCGCCCGCGCCTGCTTGATCTGAGCTGGGGCGATGAGGGGGCTCCCAAGGTGACCCTGGTCGGCAAGGGCGTCTGTTTCGACAGCGGCGGGCTCAATCTGAAACCGGGCAGCGCCATGGCCCTGATGAAAAAGGATATGGGCGGCGCCGCCAATGCGCTCGGCCTCGCCGCGATGATCATGGCGGCCGGGCTGCCGGTGCGCCTCAGGGTGCTGATCCCGGCGGTGGAGAACAGCGTCTCCGGCATTGCCTTCCGCCCCGGCGACGTGTTTCCCAGCCGCAAGGGGCTGAGCGTTGAAATCGGCAATACCGATGCCGAGGGGCGCCTGGTGCTGGCCGACGCCCTGGCGCTGGCCGATGAGGAGACGCCCGATCTGCTGTTCTGCCTCGCCACCCTCACCGGCGCGGCGCGGGTGGCGCTGGGGCCCGATCTGCCCCCCTATTACACCCGCGACGACAGCCTCGCCGCCGAAGTGGCCACCGCCGCCGCCGCCGCCAACGACCCTCTGTGGCGCATGCCGCTCTGGGGGCCCTATGACGACTGGTTGAAAAGCCCGATCGCCGATGTCAATCACATCACCGCCCAGCCCTTTGCCGGCTCGGTGACGGCCGCCCTGTTCCTGCACCGCTTTGTCGAGAAAGAGACGAATTTTGCTCATTTCGACATTTTCGGCTGGATGCCGGAACCGCGCCCGGGCAGCCCCAAGGGCGGCGCCGCCCAGGCCATCCGGGCGCTTTATGATTTGCTCGAGCGCCGCTTCCCGCCGCCCGCCGCCTGAGGCGCGCTAGAACGTTTTCGGTTTTGGTTGAATCAAAACCGCATTCTATACCTTGGTTTGGACGCACTTCTTGATCCGAAAACCGGTTCCCACTTTTCGGGAAGTGCTCATGCCCCTTGCCAAAAGCGCTGCAAAGGTTAAGCTAGAACGGTCCCGTAACAAATGCGGGCGCATATTGTGGCGGCACCGGCGTTTGCGCCGCTCCCGGGCGGGGGCGGGCGCCGCCGGGGAAGGAGTAGCATGGCCATGGAGCTCAATGCATTGCAGGCTCTGCGCCTCTGGCATGAGGTGGCGCTCGATCTGGTGCGGGACGAGGACGCCGATCTGTCCGTGCGCCAGACCGCGATCCTGCTGACCATCTATCTGGAGCCGCCGCCCCACACCGTGCGGGCGCTCGCCGCCAAGCTGGGGGTCACCAAGCCGGTCATCACCCGGGCGCTTAATTCCATGGGCGCGCTCGGGCTGGTGAAGCGCCGCCGCGACGAAAAAGACCGGCGCAATGTGCTGATCCAGCGCACGGTCGAAGGCTCGCTCTATCTTGACCGCCTGGCCGAGACCGTGATGGCCCGCTGCCACCAGAGCAGCCGGTGAGCGCGGCGCCCGATCCGCGCCGCCATGCCTGGCGCGCCGACCTGGCCGATGCGGCCCTGCGGGGGCTGGTATCCGCCCCTCGCTATGCCGAGGGCGAAGCTTGCAAGATCATCGCCCCCATCGCCCCGCTCTTTGCCGCCCCGGACGCGGGCGCCATGCGCCAGACCGAAGCGCTCAGCGGCGAGGGTTTCACCGTGTTCGACCGCGCGAGGGGCTGGTGCTGGGGCCAGTCGGCGGTGGATGGCTATGTCGGCTATGTGGCCGAGGACTGTCTCGGCCCTGCGGGGCCGGAGCCCGGCCATTATGTGGCAGTGCCCCAGGCTCATGTCTTCAGCCGGCCCGATATCAAATCGGCGCCGCTCGCCCGCCTGCCCATGCTGGCGCGGCTGGCGCTGGCGGGCTTTGAGGGCGATTTCGCGGTGCTGATCGGCGGCGGTTATATGATCGCCCGTCATTTGCGGCCCATGGGCGAGAGCGCGGATGATTATGTCGCCGTTGCCGAGCGTTTCATCGACACGCCCTATCTGTGGGGCGGGCGCACGTCCAATGGCATCGATTGTTCCGGCCTGGTGCAGCTGGCGCTCGCCGCCGCCGGCATTGCCGCCCCGCGCGACACCGACATGCAGGCCGCCGAATTATTCGCGCCCGCCCCGCCCGGCACCGATGGCCGGAACTTAAGGCGCGGCGATCTGTTGTTCTGGAAGGGGCATGTCGGCATCATCAGCGCGCCGGGGCGGCTGCTCCATGCCAATGGCCATCACATGCTGACCGTGGACGAGCCGCTCGGCGCGGCCATCGCCCGCATCGCGGCCACGTCCGGCCCGCCGCTCGGCGCCCGGCGCGCTAAGCCCTAGAGATTAGATGCGTTGAAGGTGTCGCAGGCGTTGATCCGCCCCTGGCTGAGGCCGATCTTGAACCAGCGCATGCGCTGGGCCGAAGAGCCATGGGTAAACGAATCCGGCACCACATAGCCCTGGGAGCGCTTCTGCAGGGTATCGTCGCCAATCGCGTGGGCCGCGTTCAGCGCCTCTTCCACATCGCCGTCCTGCAAAATGCTCTTGGCCCGGTCCGCATGATGCGCCCAGACGCCGGCAAAACAGTCCGCCTGCAATTCCATCCGCACCTGAATCGCATTGGCCGCCGCCTTGCCGCTACGCTGCTTGGCTTGCTGCACTTTTTGCGAAATGCCGAGCAGGGTTTGCACATGATGGCCGACCTCATGGCTGATCACATAGGCCTGGGCGAAATCGCCCGGCGCGTTGAACTTCTGCTTCATCTCTTTGTAGAAGCTCAGATCGATATAAACCTTGCGGTCGCCCGGGCAGTAAAACGGCCCCATCGCCGCCTGGGCAAAGCCGCAGGCCGAGCGCACCGAGCCCGAAAACAGCACCAGTTTCGGCTCCTCATAGCGCTTGCCGATCTTGTTGAACAGATCGTGCCAGGCATCCTCCGTGTCGGCCAGCACCACGCTGACAAAGGAAACCAGATCCTTCTCGGCCGCGCTCTGGCGTGCCGGCGGTTGCTGGGTGGTGCGCGGCTGGCCCGGCTGGGGCGCCATCCCGCCGCCGCCCTGCAGCAATTCCATCGGATTGATGCCGAAAATATAGGAGACGATCAGGATCAGGATAATGCCGCCAATGCCGATGCCGCCGCCTTTGGCCCGGCGCCCCACCGGCATGCCGCCGCCCTGGCCCCGGCCACGGCCCGGAAACGGAAACCTGAAACCGCCGCCCGAGGCGCCGCGCATATCCTCGACATTCTCGCTCTCACGGCGTCCTTTCCAGCGCATGGTCTTTGTCTCCTGATTGATCCTTGAAAATTGGAGTTTGCCGCCCGGCCTGGGCTCTCTAGCTCGCCGCCGGATGGCTCCTGGCCTGGGTCGCCTTGTCGAGCTTGCGGTATTGTATCACGCCGAACGGGATCGCGGCCAGATAGAGCAGGCTCAAAATGGTCAGGGTCGCCCAGGGGAAGCTGAGCAATATGGCGGCGAACAGCACCACCAGAATCATCACCGGCAGCACCGCGTCGCGCTTGACCCGCTGGCCGAGCAGCTTGCCCGAATAAGTCGGAATGCGGCTGACCAGCAAAAAGCTCATCATGGCGCAGAACACCACGATCGGCATGTGCGCCTCCATGATATAGGGCATGCCGAGCTTGTTCAGATAAAGCGGCAGCAGCAGCAGCGCCGCCCCGGCCGGGGCCGGCACTCCGGTGAAGAAATTGCTTTTCCAAACAGGTTTGTCCGGATCATCGAGCTGCACATTGAATCGGGCCAGCCGCAGCGCCATGCACAGGGCAAAGCCCAGCACCGCGATCCAGCCGACCGATTTCAGCTCCTGCAGGGTCCAGATATATAAAAGCAGCGCCGGCGCCACTCCGAAATTGACGAAATCCACCAGCGAATCGAGCTCGGCGCCAAAGCGCGAAACCCCTTTCAGCATCCGCGCCACCCGCCCGTCCAGCGCATCCAGAACCGCCGCCACGATAATCGCCGCGATTGCCAGCTCGAACCGGCCCTCGAGCCCCATGCGGATCGCGGTCAACCCGCTGCACAGGGCCAGCAGGGTGATCATATTGGGGATCAGCACATTCACCGGCACCCGGCTGAAACGGCGGGTGCGGGGCGGTTTGTTATGGGGGCGCAGCGTATCGGGCATCTGTTTATCCTGTCACGGCCTCGCGGGCCGGCTCGCGGGATGTGAGATCGGCCAGCACGGTTTCGCCGGCCACGGCGCGCTGGCCCACCGCCGCCTGCGCCGCCACTCCCGGCGGCAGATAGACATCGACCCGGCTGCCGAAGCGGATCAGACCATAGCGCTCGCCCTTGCGCAGCACATCGCCTTGCGCGCTGAGCGGCACGATGCGCCGGGCGATCAGCCCGGCGATCTGCACTGCGCCGACCCGCACCCCGTCATGGCGCTCAATGGTCATCAGCCGGCGCTCATTATGCTCGCTGGCCTTGTCCAGTTCCGCATTGATGAACTTGCCGGGAATATAATGCACCGCACGGATGGTGCCGGACACCGGCGCCCGGTTGATATGGCAGTCAAACACATTCATGAACACCGAGATCCGGGTCACCTGGCGCTCGCCCATCTCCAGCTCCGGCGGCGGCGTCACCTGCATCACATGGCTGATCTTGCCGTCGGCCGGGCTGATCACCAGCCCCTCGCGGGTCGGGGTGGTGCGGGCCGGGTCGCGGAAAAACCAGGCGCACCACAGGGTCAGGACCACGCCGATCCAGCCCAGCGGCTCGAACAGCCAGAACCCGCCCAGGGTGAGTACGGCGAAAATGGCGATAAAACGATGCCCTTCCGGGTGCACGGGCGGAATGGCGTTGAGGATCGAGTTCAGCAAATTCGTTCGAACTTTCGTCAAAAGGGTTAGGGACCAGGCGGCGCCGTGCGCCGCAAGTGCCGCCGCTTAAGGCGGACATTCATCGGCTTACCGCAACCGGCGCGTCCTTGACAAGGGTTTCGCCCCGTTCGCCGGCTTTTTGCGCCTTGCGCTGCTGTTTCCACAGCCGGGCGTAAATGCCGCCCAATTGCATCAGCTCCTCATGATGGCCGCTTTCGGCAATCTCACCCTGATCGAGCACGATGATATGATCCGCATGCACCACGGTCGACAGCCGGTGGGCAATCATCAGCGTGGTGCGGTTGGCCGAAACCCGGTCGAGCGCGCTCTGGATGTCCTTTTCCGTCGCCGTATCCAGCGCCGAAGTCGCCTCGTCGAGCACCAGAATGGGCGGGCTCTTCAATATGGTGCGGGCAATCGCCACCCGCTGTTTCTCGCCGCCGGACAATTTGAGCCCGCGCTCACCCACCAGCGAGCGATAGCCGTCGGGCAGGCTGATGATGAAATCGTGAATCTGCGCCATCCGCGCCGCTTCCTCGACCTCCGCGTCGGTGGCGTTCGGGCGCCCATAGCGGATATTGTAGCGGATGGTGTCGTTGAACAGCACCGTATCCTGCGGCACCATGCCGATGGCGGCGCGCAGCGAGGCCTGGGTCACCGCGCCGATATCCTGCCCGTCGATCAGCACCGCGCCGCCGGCCGGGTCGTAGAACCGGAACAATAGGCGCGACAGGGTCGATTTGCCCGCCCCGCTCGCCCCGACAATCGCCAGGGTCTTGCCTTCGGGCACAGTGAAGCTGACATGTTTGAGGATCGGCCGCTCCGGCGAATAGGCGAATGACACATCGCGGAACTCCACCTCGGCCCGGTGCACCTTGAGCGGTTTCGCCCCCGGCCGGTCGGTCACTTCGGGCGGGGTTTCCAGAAGCTCGAAAGTGTTCTCGATATCCACCAGGCTCTGCTTGATGTCCCGATACACCATGCCGATGAAGAACAAAGGCTGGTACATCTGAATGAGATAGGCATTGACCATCACGAAATCGCCGATGGTCATCTCGCCCTGCATCACCCCGCGCGCCGACATGGCCATGCACAGCCCAAGGCCGATCGAATAGATGAAGGCCTGGCCTGCATTGAGCACCGACAGCGAGGTATAGGTGCGCACCGCTCCGCGCTCATAGGCGGCCATGGCCTGGTCGAAGCGGCGCGATTCCACCTGTTCATTGCCGAAATATTTCACCGTCTCGAAATTCAGCAGGCTGTCAATCGCCCGCGAATAGGCCTCGGTGTCGGATTCGTTCATCTGACGGCGGATGCGGGTGCGCCATTCCGTCGCCCGGAAGGTGAACACCATATAAAGCCCGATGGTTGCTGCGATCACCAGCGCATAGGTCAGGTGGAAATAAAACGCCAGCACCAGGAACACCAGCAGCAGCTCCACCGCCGTCGGCACGATCTGAAAAAGCGAGAAGCGGATAATGGTCTCCACCGCCCGCGCCCCGCGCTCCATCACCCGGCTCAGCGCCCCGGTGCGCCGCTCCAGATGGTAGCGCAGCGACAAA
>PKTQ01000204.1 GCA_002869085.1 Hyphomicrobiales bacterium
CTCAAATAAGTGATAATCGGTTCCGGCCCGCTCCCCCACCCGGCCACCCAGGGAGTATCACCTGAGGGTGGCCGGTGGGAATGCGGGCCTTCAAGGCCTCCAACTGTCCTGCCCTCTCTCATTATTCCTTCTGCCGATCCTGCCCTCCCCGCTCGCGTTATCTGCCTCGCGCCAATTCAACAAGCAACTTGTATGACCAACCACTACGTGCCATGAATTATGTTTGACACAATCCTTGTGTGCATTTGCGTGTATATGGGCAATCAATTTCGGGGGGGTTGGCAAGTTGGATATTGAAGTCAGCATTTCAGACTGTCTGGCTGAAGCGGCGGCACAAATCATTAAACGGTTTAGACAGCTAGCGCTGATAAGCGTGGTCCCGGCGCTCATAATCGCCTGCGTAACGGCAGCCGGGGTTCATTTCCAGATTAAGACTTTAGACGATTTCATTTCCACTCAGTATGTGATTCCTGCGAATCCGCTTGATGGCGGTCTGGCTCTATTTATCTTCCTGGGTCAAATCCTGTATTTCTTGGCTACAGCATGGTTACTCGTAAAAATCGTGAGATTAAGACTTAGCAATGAGGCCGCCTTATTTCTGACCTCCAATAAGGAGGCCACAGCAACTCTCTATATGTGCCTTTATCTGGTGGCATATGCCGCAATTCTCATAGTGGCGGGCGGTGTTTTGTTTGTGGCTGTTTATGCTTTTTCCATGATTGCAAGCGCACAGCCGATCAGCTGGGGGTCGGCAACCGGGTTTACCCATCCCGGCACAATATGGTCCGCGCAGCCCCACAACTCGACAATCGTCAATCTATTTATGCTTGTCGCCATTTTTTCATTCGGAATTGCGGGCACCATCTTCACCGTTCGATTTTTCACGGCTTTGCCCGCTGTCGCGGTCGGTTTCAGGCCCAACATCTTCACATTCATGATCAAGTTCGGCCAGGGGAAATCCTGGGTCATTTTCGGTTGGTTGCTGCTGGTTGGCCTCTTGGTGACAATCGCCAATTTCTTTGTCACGGTACTGATTTTCCAATTTCTGAAAGAGGCTGCCTTGCAAGGTCCAGCCGTATTGCTGGCCTTTATGAAAGATAATTATCTTCAACTGATGGCCATAAATATCGGCCTTGTCCTTCTCACTCTGCCCTTGCAATGGTTTCTGGTGCTGTTTTTCACCGAGATATATCAGCGGATTTCAAAATTTCGAACCAGCCGGGGGCTGCCCTTTGCAAGTCCGGAGCAAGTCAGGGGCACATAGCTTTGGGGGAAGCAGGAAGCGCGTCCGGCTGAGCCCTGTTTCTCTTGTTCTTGTGGATTTTGGCGCCCGCCGTTAAACAGAATGGAACGGGTCGCCATCGCACAGCACCGGAAAGGGCGCGCATATGTCACAAAACACTTTCGGCCGGCTGTTCCGGGTCACCACCTGGGGCGAGAGCCACGGGGCGATGATCGGCTGCGTGGTGGATGGCTGCCCGCCGCTGATCCCGATCACCGAGGCGGAAATCCAGCATTTTCTCGACAAGCGCAAGCCGGGCACCTCGCGTTTCACCACCCAGCGCCGCGAGCCGGACGAGGTGAAGATCATGTCCGGCGTGTTCCCCAATGATGCCGGGGTTCAGGTCACCACCGGCGCGCCCATCTCACTGATCATCGAAAACAAGGATCAGCGCTCGAAAGATTACGGCGCCATTGCCGACAGCTTCCGCCCCGGCCATGCGGATTTCACCTATCAGAGCAAATACGGCATCCGCGATTATCGCGGCGGCGGGCGCTCCAGCGCGCGCGAAACCGCGATGCGGGTGGCGGCCGGCGCCGTGGCGCGCAAGGTGGTGCCCCAGATAAGCATTCGCGGCGCGCTGGTGCAGGTGGGCCCGCACCGGATCGACCGCACACGCTGGGACTGGGACGAGGTCGGCAATAATCCGTTTTTCTGCCCCGATGCCGAAGCGGCCCAACAATGGGCCGATTATCTCGACGGCGTGCGCAAGGCGGGCTCGTCCACCGGCGCGGTGATCGAGATCGAGGCTTCGGGCGTGCCGGCCGGGCTCGGCGAGCCGTTGTTTTCGCGGCTCGATCAGGACATCGCCTCGGCCATGATGAGCATCCCGGCGGTGAAGGGGGTGGAGATCGGCGCCGGTTTCGCCGCCGCCGCGCTCAGCGGCGAGGACAACGCCGATGAAATCCGCATCGAGGACGGCAAGCCCTCCTTCCTGTCCAACAATGCGGGCGGGGTGCTGGGCGGCATTTCCACCGGCCAGACGGTGGTGGCGCGGTTCGCGGTCAAGCCGACCTCTTCGATCCTGACCCCGCGCCGCACCATCGACAAGCATGGCCGCGAGACCGAAATCGTCACCAAGGGCCGGCACGACCCTTGCGTCGGCATCCGCGCCGTGCCGGTGGGCGAGGCGATGATGGCGCTGGTGCTGGCCGATCACAGCTTGCGCCGCCGGGGACAGATCGGATAGGCTCGCCGCATGCGCCGATCCATCTGGTTGACCAGTCTGACATTGCTGCTTGCCGCCGCGCCCGCCCTGGCCGAAAGCCCGGACGGTGACGCCGCCGCCGGGCGCGAGGTTGCCAAGCGCTGGTGCGCCTCATGCCATGACGTTACCGGCCATCAGGCCCATGTGCAGCCGGATGTGATCTCCTTTCCCGAGATCGCCCGCCTGAAAGGGGTCAGCATGGATTCGCTGATCGCCATTCAGTCCATGCCCCATATTCCGATGCTCGATCTCGATCTGTCGCGCCGCACCAAGCGCGATATCGCCGCTTATATTTTGAGCCTCAAAGCCAAGTGAGCCGGCGGTGCCGGAGTGCTCCGGCAAGAATTTTCCACCAGCGCCAAAGCCCGCTTGTGTCCGATCCGATTCCAATGATAAGCTTCGAACCGAACCACGCAGCGTTATAAGTTGACGGGTTAATACCGGGGAGAATTACAATACACAACAATAAGATAGCGATTCTCTCACGCTGATTGGCGCGTTCCGTTGGGGCATGGACTCAGGGCTGAAACCGATAATGGATGAAAAAAACAGAAAGCCGGACTGAACCCAGACGAAAATGGAGCACACAGACAGGTCTAACAATTTGGAGGATTACATGACCTTTTTATCAACCCGATATGGATATTTGAAACCGGTCCTGAAAGGCTTTGCGGCCCTGCTGCTGCTGACCGGCTCGGTCAGCATGGCCAGCGCCTGCGAGAAGGACCGCGGCAATCTCGATGTCCGCTATTGCGACGACAATGGCGACCTGGTGGCCGACACCCCGACCGACAAGACCAAACTGCTCGACCCCGACACGCTGGTGTTTTCCTACACCCCGGTCGAGGACCCCTCGGTCTATGAGAATGTCTTTACCGAATTCATGGATTACCTGGCCATGAAGACCGGCAAGAAGGTGAAATGGTACGGCGCCGATTCCTATGCGGCCCAGGTCGAGGCCATGCGCTCCGGCCGCCTGCATATCGCCGGCATTTCCACCGGCCCGACCGTGTTCGGCGTCAATCTGGCCGGTTATGTGCCGATCGCCATCATGGGCAAGAATGACGGCCGTTTCGGCTATCGGCTGCAATTGATCACCCATAAGAGCACCGACATCAAGAAGATCACCGACATGAAGGGCCGCAAGGTCGCGCATGTGACACCGTCCTCCAATTCGGGCAATCAGGCGCCGCGGGCCCTGTTCAAATCGATGGGCGTGGAGCCGGACGTTGATTACAAGGTGATCTATTCCGGTAAGCACGACAATTCGATCATGGGCGTCGCCAACAAGGATTACGACGCGGCGCCGGTGGCCTCCAGCGTGCTGGACCGCATGGATGACAAGGGCGTGGTGAACAAAGAGGACCTGCGCATCATCTGGCAGTCGAAACTGTTCCCGACCACCTCTTACGGTTTCGTGCACAACCTGACGCCCGAGCTGCAGAAAAAGATCACCGAAGCCTTCCTGACCTTTGACTGGAAAGGCACGGCGCTCGAAAAAGAGTTCGGCAAGAAATCGGACCGCTTCATTCCGATCACCTTCAAGGAACACTGGAGCGATATCCGCACCATTCAGGAAACCAACGGCACCAAATATTCGCAAGAATCCCTGGCCGGCCTGAAGGTGAAGAAGAAAAAGAAGAAAAAGAAATAATCCACCAATCCGCCGCCGCCCCCCGGGGCGGCGGCTTTCCCACCCCTATTCCACGCCCCTTCCCAGCCCTTCAGGTTCCTTATGTTTGAAGTCACTGATCTCGAAATCCAATATCCCAATGGGTACAAGGCGCTGCACGGCGTCACCCTGACCGTGTCCGAGCCGCAAGTGGTGGCCATTATCGGCTCTTCCGGCGCCGGCAAGAGCACTCTGATCCGTTGCATCAACCGGCTGGTGGAACCCACGGCGGGTTCGATCAAGCTCGACGGGCTGGAGCTCACCACTTTGGGCGGCAGCGGCCTGCGCAAGGCCCGCCGGCGGATCGGCATGATTTTCCAGGAATATAATCTGGTGGAGCGGCTGACCGTGATGGAGAATGTGCTGTCCGGACGGCTTGGTTATGTCAGTTTCTGGCGCGCCTATCGGCGCAATTTTCCGCCGCAGGACATTCAGAACGCTTATGAACTGCTGGAGCGGGTCGGGCTTGAGGGACGCGAAAACACCCGGGCCGACGCCCTGTCCGGCGGCCAGCGCCAGCGGGTCGGCATCGCCCGCGCCCTGATGCAAAAACCCGATATTCTGCTGGTGGACGAGCCTACCGCCAGCCTGGACCCCAAGACCTCACGCCAGATCATGCGGCTGATCTGCGAGCTGGCGCATGAATTCGGTACGCCGGCCCTGGTGAATATTCACGATGTGGCGCTGGCGCAGGCCTCCGCCGACCGCATTATCGGCCTCAGCGACGGGCGGCTGGTGTTCGACGGCAAACCCGAAGATCTGAACGAGGAAGCCCTGACCCTGATTTACGGCGAGGAAGACTGGAGCAGCACCATCAAGGATGATGGCGATGACGAGGAAGAGGGTGTGGCCGGGCTGACCAAAGCCAAGACCAAGGCGGGCAACGGCCTGATCAGCGAGGGAGCGGCGGGATGACCAGCTATCCGACAAGCTGGAAACCACCGACCCTGTTTCCAAACGAGACCCTACGCTACATCACCATGATACTGGGCCTCGCCTATATTGTCTGGTCGATGAGCAGCCTTGATTTCGACTGGCACCGGATTTCGCAAGGTCTGCCGCGAGCCGGCAATATGATCTCACGCATGTTCCCGCCCGATATCTCGCGCTGGGAATTGCTGGTGAAAGGCGTGAAGGAAAGCATCGAGATGGCCTTCGCCTCCAGCTTTATCGGCATGGTGCTGGCGATCCCGCTCGGCCTGTGCGCCGCGGTCAATCTGGTGCCGAAACCGGTCTATTACATTGCCCGCTCCATTTTGATCCTGACTCGCACCTTTCATGAGGTGATCTGGGCGATCTTCTTCGTGAAGATCGTCGGCTTCGGCCCCCTGGCCGGGGTGCTGACCCTGATCGTGGCCAGCGTCAGCTTCATTGCCAAAATGATTGCCGAGGATATTGAAAACATGAATCCGGGCCAGGCCGAGGCGGTCAGGGCCACCGGCGCCAGCTTCCCCAAATTGCTGATCTATGCGGTGGCGCCGCAGATCCTGCCCCGTTATCTGGGGGTGTCGATCTACCGGCTCGACGCCAATATCCGCCACTCGACCGTGGTCGGCATTGTCGGCGCCGGCGGCATCGGCATGACCCTCAGCGCCACCTTCAAGCGCTATGACTATGACTTCTCGCTGTCGATCCTGCTCACCATCATCGCGCTGGTGTTTATGGGCGAGATCTTCAGCAATTGGGTACGGGGGCGGCTGAGATGACCCCGAAAGAACACGCCAAGCGCCACCCGGAGATCTGGCGCAAATTCTCGCCGCGCGAGACCCTGGTGCGCTATGCCTGGATGTTCGGCATCGTGCTGGTGGCCGCATGGTCCCTGCGCAATCTCGATATCCCCTGGTTCTATTTTCTCGATGCGCACAAGCAGGTCGCCGACCTGTTCCGCCGCATGGTTCCGCCTGATTGGGGGCACTTCTCGGAAGTGATGATGCCGCTGATCGAAACCATCCATATCGCTACCCTCGGCACCATTGTCACCTATGCCCTCGCCCTGCCGGTGGCGTTCATGGCGGCGCGCAACACCACCCCCAATAAGCTGATCTGGTTCATCGGACGCTTCATCCTGGTGTCGTCGCGCTCGATCAACACTATTGTGTGGGCGCTGATTTTCGTGGCGATTTTCGGCCCCGGCCCGGTGGCCGGCGTGTGGGCGATCGCCTTCCGCTCGATCGGCTTCATGGGCAAGCTGATCGCCGAGGCGATCGAGGAGATCGACCATGGCGCGGTCGAGGCGATTGAAGCGACCGGCGCCTCGCGGCTGCAGGTGCTGATGCTCGGGGTGTTGCCGCAGGTGTGGCCGGTGATTCTCGGAACCACCGTCTATCGCTGGGACATCAATATCCGCGAATCCACCGTGCTGGGCTTTGTGGGCGCCGGCGGTATCGGCATCCAGCTCTATTCCTCGATTAATCTGTTCGCCTGGGATCAGGTGGCGGTTATGCTGCTCAGCATTCTGGCGGTGGTGATCCTGTCCGAGTTCGTCTCCGCCACCGTGCGGGCCAAGATCACCTGATCGCGCCATGACGCCGCCGGCCCTATATGCGGGATTGTCGGCGCTGGCCGGGGATTACGAGGCTTTTCTGCTCGACAGCTGGGGCGTGCTGCAAAACGGCGTCGCGCCCCTGCCCGGGGCCAATGACTGTCTGAGGCGGCTGAATGAGGCGGGCAAGAGCCTGGTCATCCTTTCCAATTCGGCGAGGCGCGCCCATGTGGTGGCGGGCGAGCTAGCCCGCACCGGGGTGGCGATGGAGCATATCGGGCAGGTGCTCACCGGCGGCGAAGCCGCCTGGCAGGCCCTGCATGGGCGGACGGACGCGGCGCACCGGGCGCTGGGGCGGCGTTGTTATTATCTCGGCTCTCAGCGCAGCCGCTCGCTGCTGGACGGGCTCGATCTCGACATCGTGGCCTCGGTGCGCGAGGCGAGCTTCATCCTGTGCACCAGCCCGCCCGATGAGGGCCTCGGCCCGGCGCTCAACGAGGTGCTGGCCGAGGCCGCCCGGCGCGGCCTGACCATGGTCTGCGCCAATCCCGATCTCAGTGCCCATTACGGCGAAGAAGAGCGGCCCTGCGCCGGCGCGGTCGCCCGGCTCTATGCCGCGCTCGGCGGCGCGGTGATCCATCACGGCAAGCCGCATCAGCCTTTTTACGACATGGCGCTCGCCAGGCTCGGTGAGATTGCCCCTTCGCATGTGCTGGCGGTGGGCGATGCCTTTGCCACCGACCTTGCCGGAGCGGCGGCGGCCGGGCTCGACGGGCTGTTGGTGATGGGCGGCATTCACCGGGCCAGCTTCGCCGGGCCGGACGGGCGGGCGGCGCAATTGGAGGCGCTGTGCCGCGAGTACGATCTGTGGCCCGTGGGCGCGGTGGAGCGCTTCTGCTGGTAGGCGCCGCGCCGTCAACAGTTGCACTTCCCTCCGGGCATGACAGATTCTAAACTTCCGGCAAAACAATAGGGAGAGAATCGATGGTGCATGAATTCAAGGAAACCAGCAGCCAGTCCTGGTTCAGCCGGATCAAGGGCGCGTTTTCCGGCATTCTCGTCGGCCTGATCATGTTCGCCGCCTCATTCGTTCTGCTGTTCTGGAACGAAGGCCGGGCGGTGCAGACCCACAAGACCCTGCAAGAAGGGGCGGCCGGCGTCGCCTCGGTGGATTCGCAGCGCATCGACCCGACCTATGAGGGCAAGCTGGTGCATATCACCGGGAAGGCGGACACCCAGGAAACCCTGTCCGATCCGGATTTCAACATTTCGGTCAAGGCG
Source organism: Hyphomicrobiales bacterium (assembly GCA_002869085.1). GTDB lineage: Bacteria > Pseudomonadota > Alphaproteobacteria > Rhizobiales > BM303 > BM303. Next base: position 7,925 of record PKTQ01000204.1, read on the forward strand.
CTGCGGCTGCAGCGACAGGTCGAGATGCTGCAATGGCATGAGGAAAGCAAATCCGAAACCCGCAAGAAGCTGGGCGGCGGCACCGAGACCGTCACCACCTATTCCTACAAGACGCGCTGGTCGGACCGGCTGGTGAACTCCGCCAATTTCCGCCACCCAGAGGGCCATGAGAACCCCGCGAGCTTCCCCATGGAGAGCCTGTCGAAACAGGCGGGCCGGGTCACGGTCGGGGCATTTTTGCTGACCCCGGGGCAGATTTCACGCATCAGCAAGATGGAGACCCTGGCGCTGAAAAAGAGCAACCGGCCCCCGAAAAAGCTGATGGGCAAGGGCCGGCTGCAAAACGGGGTGATGTATTTCGGCTCGAAATCCCAGAACAAGGTGGGCGATTTCAGGGTGATGTATCAGGTGGTCTATCCGACCCAGGTCAGCCTGGTGGCCAAACAATCCGGCCAGGGTCTGGTCGGCTACAAGGCCAAGGCCGGCGGCACCATCGACATGCTCAGCCTTGGCAATATCCCGGCCGAGTCGATGTTCAAGAGCGCCATCGCCCAAAACAAAGTGATGACCTGGGTGCTGCGTTTTGTCGGCCTGATGGTGATGTTCATCGGCCTGAAGCTGGTGCTCAGGGTGTTCTCGGTGCTGGCCGATGTGGTGCCGATCTTCGGCAATATCGTCGGCGCCGGCACCGGGCTGATCGCCTTTCTGGTGGCGCTGTGCCTGTCGCTCATCACCATCGCCGTCGCCTGGATCTATTACCGGCCGATGATCGGCGGCATCTTGCTGGTGATCGCTATCGGCGTGGCGGTATTTGCCCAGATGCGGGTGAAAAAGGCCCATGCGCCGCAGGAATTGGCGGCGGACTAGAGCGTTTTCGGGTTTTGATTACATCAAAACCCGCGCTCTATCTGTTTATTTCATCGCACTTCTTTATCCGAAAACCGGTTCCCACTTTTCGGGAAGTGCTCTAACGCAGCCCGTTCAGATTGGCCAGCAGGGCCTCGCGCCGGCGGTTGATGTCTTCGTTGATCTTGTGGGCGATATCGGCCTCGGGGCCGCTATGGCGAACGGTGAAGCGCTGGCAGTTTTCCGACATGCGCAGGGCCGATTCGAGAATGCCCTTCTCGATGATTTTGGCGAGTTGCTCGCTCTGCGGTTGAGACAGACTGCCCTCGGTCGCCGCGACAGCTTCGGCCAGGGTGCTGTCTGTGATCTCCTGGATGGTCCTGGTCGATGTCATGATCCTGCTTCCCTCATCTTTATTATGGTTTTGATGCCGGGCGCGGCGATACGCCAAACGGCTATTGATTTGGGATTGAACCCCGAAACGCGGAGCATTGCCAGTCAAATATGGCCAAATGCCGGTTTACCTCCACCTTGAGGGCAGGATCGGGGCGCAATTTCAGGCCGCCATGGCCGCAAGAGGCGCCGAATCGGCGCCGGACAGCCGCGCTCAGCCGGGCCAGCATTCGGGCAGCGAAGCGCCCTTGATGCGGTCGAAATAGCGGGCGCGGTAAATCAGGCGCTTTTTGTCCGGACTGTCGGTAAAGCCGGCCCGGTCATGCAGCACATTGGTGCTGATCAGCCCATGGCCCGGGGCCTGGCGATGGCGGAAGATGTAAGGCGAAGCCGCATCCCCTGTGAGGCTTTCCAGAAACGCCACCGCTTGCCGGGTCACTTCGTCATCGCGCCAGACGATGTTGCGCTTGCGGGCGGTGTAGCGCATATGCAGGCTGCCATCATCCGGATTGACCGAGAACACCGGCCCGGTGCGGGCGGGGCGCAATTCGCGGCCATTTTCCACATTGGCCGGAATGGTCATGCAATGGGGGTGGGTGAAGGCGCGGATAAACTCTGGATCGGCCTCGCGCATCAGGATATAGGCGATCTCGTGATCGAGCACCGCGTTTTCGCCGCCGCTTTCAGAATCCTGCACGCAATAGAGATTGAGGCTGCGGTTCTGCCGGTCCATCGGATTGTAATAGCCGTCGGTGTGCCAGTCGATGGGCCGGTCGGTATAGGGGATGTAATGGGGCCGGCGGCCATCCTCGATCACCGTCAGCGGGGTGATGCCGTCATCATCGGCCAGCATATTGGCGTCCAGTTGGCTGATGCCGAGGCGCGCCCCGATGGCGCGGATCAGGGATTTGCCGGTTTCGGCGTCCACCGCCCGGGTGACATAAAGCGCCATATTGGCGCTGCGGATACGCGCCATCAGGGCCTCATATTCCGCCTCGGTGATGGCGAAGGGGTCGGCCAGTTCCACCACCAGATCAGCGGCGGCGCGGGGGTGGGCCTCAAGCTTCCAGTCGCGCCAGCGCCGGTAGAGCTCGTCATTATCCGGATCAAACGGTCCACTCACCGCCGGTCCGTTACCGGTCATTGCCTTTTGCGCCATTGCCTTCTCCCCTTCATGCCAGGCTCAGATATAGTCCGAGCATAGCCAATTCGGCCGCGCCCGTCGCGCCGCCAATAAGCCGCATCTTCGCGCGCCCGGTCCTTGACCGATGTCATAAGGGCGGCAGTTTGCCGCCCGCTCAGCAGGAAAAGGCGCCCTCAACGATGCGGGCCCGGGTGAAATCATAACCGAAATAGCAGCCATATTCGCCGCGCCCCGAGCGATAGCAATGCAGGCCGGTGGGGTCGGTCTTCATCAGCCCCTCGGTGCAGAGATCGGTCCTCGCCGGCGCTTTCATATTGTCGAACATCCGGCGGGCGGTCTCGCCATAGAGCTCGAAATAGGCGGTGCAGGCCTTGCCCGGATTGGCGGCGCAGGGGCGCTTGTCCAGATGCTGGATGCCGTTCAGCTTGATCTCGCCGCTGATCTCGATTTCAACGGCCGCAGCCGCCGCGCCGAGGTTTAGTACCAGGGCGCAAAGGCCGGCGCCGAGTATATGTCGATTTATTGTCATCATAAGCTCCCATCTTCTTTCAAAGCCGATCTTTGCCATTATGCACCCCAAATGCGGCGCTGCCCGGTGGATTGCGAGCGGCCGGGGCGCAAATGGTGATAGCACCCGGTTAGAGGGGGTTGCGGGCAGAAAGGTTCAACGGCATTGGAAATCACCCGCGCATTGACTATCCTCACCTGCAAGAAACAAAGCAAAGAGCGGGTTGCACATCATGTCCTGGCAAGGAAAAATCCTGCGCGTCGACCTTGACGCCGGCACCGTTGCGGCCGAGCCCCTCAATTGGGACTGGGCGGACAAATATATTGGCCTGCGCGGTCTGGGCAGCAAATATCTGACCGAGGAGAGCGGCCCCGGGGTCGACCCGCTGGCGCCGGAAAACCCGCTGATCTTCGCCACCGGCCCCCTGACCGGCACCCCCGTCGCCACCGGCGGGCGCTGGGGGGTGATCACCAAGGGCGCGTTGACCGGCGCCATCGCCTGCTCCAATTCCGGTGGCTATTTCGGCGGCGAGCTGAAACAGGCCGGCTGGGACATGGTGATCGTCAAGGGC
>PKTQ01000205.1 GCA_002869085.1 Hyphomicrobiales bacterium
GAAGCGCGAAGGGCGCTTCTTTCTGGCTTCGCGGCGCGGATAGTCTTCCGGCGCTCCGGCCTCGGCGGCTCGGCAATGGGGCTTTAACGGGCAGTCCGGGCATGAGGGAGCCTTGGGGCGGCAAATGCCGGCGCCGATATCCATCAGCCCTTGCGCGTAATCGCCGGGCCGCACTTGCGGGGTCAGGGCGGCGGCCAGATCATGGAGGCGCGGTTTGGCGCGCGGCAGCGGGGTCTCCACCCGGTGCAGCCGGGCCATGATGCGCTCAATATTGCCGTCAACCACCACGGCGGGGCGCTGAAAAGCGATGGCGGCGATTGCCGCCGCCGTATAGGGGCCGATGCCCGGCAGGGCGCGCAACTCGCTTTCATCGTCCGGGAAGCGGCCACACAAATCAGCGCTTACCTTGCGGGCGCAGGCATGCAGATTGCGGGCGCGGGCATAATAGCCGAGCCCGGCCCAGGCCCGCAGCACCTCCTCGCGCTCCGCCGCCGCCAGATCGCGGATATGAGGCCAGCGGCGCATGAAGGCCTCGAAATAGGGAATGACCGTGCTGACCGTGGTCTGTTGCAGCATGATTTCGCTGAGCCAGACCCCATAGGGCGAGGCCGGCGCGCCCGGCGCGGCGCGCCAGGGCAGATGGCGGCGATGGGCGTCGTACCAGGCCAACACCGCCGATGCGACGTGGCTGAGCTCTGACGAGGAGTTGATTGGCGCAAGGGTCATGCCGCCTTATAGTGCGATCATGAGCGCATCTCAAACATCGAAAGCGGCCAAACCGGCACAGGGACGGCCCCCGCGCCGGGCCCAGGCGCGGGCCATCGGCCAGGTGGCCGGACGGATTCTCAGCCCGGCCTTTCGCCGGCGTGGTTTTGCCCAGACCGCGCTGATCGAGCAATGGGCCGAGATTGTCGGTGAGGAACTGGCCCGCTACTCCCTGCCGGAGAAAATCAGCCATCCGCGCGGCGGCGAAAAAGACGCCCCGCCGGCGGGACGCTCGCGCTTCTCGCGCGGCGGCGAGGATGGCGGCGGCGTGCTGACCCTCAGGGTGGATGGGCCGCTGGCGGTCGAGATCCAGCATGCCACACCGCAATTGCTGGAGCGGATCAACGGGTTTTTCGGCTACCGGGCCATCAGCCGCATCGCCCTGAAACAGGGGCCGCTGCCCCGGCGCCATGAGCGGCGAGCGAAAAAGCTGCACCCGCTCGCCCCGGAGGAGGAGCAGGCGCTCGATGCGAAATTGCAGGCGATCGGCGATGAGCGCCTGGCCCACGCCCTTAAGCGGCTGGGGCGCGGCGTGAAGGGGCAAATGCGGTGACAAAGGTCAGATTTACGCCTTATTCCTATTGTCCCCTGCCCTGGCGAGCGCTATCTGTTGTCCTCAAATCAATGAACGGAAGGTATGTGAAGACTATGTCCTATGCTCAAACCGCGCGGTCCCTGATCATTTCGTTCCTGTCGCTGCTATTTATGGCGCTGGCGCCGGCCATAGCACAGGAGCCGGCCACTCCGCCGGCGGCAACCGGCATGGAAGCGAACACGACCAATGATGGCGAATTGTTCGAGGGCAAGGCGGATGCGCCGGTGACCATCACCGAATATTCGTCCTTCACCTGCCCCCATTGCGCCAGTTTTCACACCGATACCTATCCAGAGCTGAAAAAGAAATATATCGATACCGGCAAGGTGAAGATGGTGTTCCGCCCCTTCCCGCTGGAGCCGATGGCGGCGGCGGCCTCAATGCTGGCCAAATGCGCTCCGCCGGAGCAGCATTTCAGCTTCGTGCACAAATTGTTCAGCGAGCAGAAAAACTGGGCCTATTCGCAATCAGTTGTGGATAGCTTGATGAAAATCTGGACCGATGCCGGATTCGACCGCGAATCTTTTGACAAATGCCTCAAGAATCAGAAAGTCTTGGATGGCATTCTGTCGGTCAAGGCCAAAGCGACGCAAGAGCTGGACATCAACTCGACCCCCACTTTTGATATCAATGGCGAGATTGTCCGGGGGGCTCTGCCCTTCAAGGATTTCGATAAGCTGATCAAATCCAAGCTCGCTAAGAAATAAGCCGCACCAGCTTCTGCGGCGGAATGCCTGTCTAAATTCGGCCCGCCCGGCTGGGGCGTGAGCGATCAAGCCCGATCGGGCCGGACCGGGAAACGGGATAAACCGCGTGAAGTTCAACAAACTGCGCCTTGCAGGATTCAAATCCTTCGTCGATCCGGCCGAATTGCATATCGAGCCGGGGCTGACGGGCGTGGTCGGCCCTAATGGCTGCGGCAAATCCAACCTGCTGGAAGCCCTGCGCTGGGTGATGGGCGAGTCGTCCTATAAGGCGATGCGCGGCTCGGGCATGGAGGATGTGATCTTTTCCGGCACCGCCAACCGCCCGGCCCGCAACATGGCGGAAGTGGTGGCGTTTCTCGACAATTCGGACCGCACCGCGCCGCCCGCCTTCAATGGGGACGACGCGCTGGAGATTTCGCGGCGCATCGAGCGCGATGCCGGCTCGGCCTATCGCATCAACGGGCGCGACACCAGGGCGCGGGATGTGCAATTGCTGTTTGCCGACGCCTCCACCGGCGCCCAGTCGCCGGCGCTGGTGCGCCAGGGCCAGATCTCCGAGATCATCAATGCCAAGCCGCAGGCCCGGCGCAAGATTCTGGAAGAGGCCGCCGGCATTTCCGGCCTGCACAAGCGCCGCCACGAGGCCGAACTGCGCCTGAAGGCGGCGGAGACCAATCTGCTGCGTCTCGACGATGTGATTGCCGAGTTGGAGAGCCAGCACGCGGCCCTGAAGCGCCAGGCGCGTCAGGCCACGCGCTATCGCAATCTGTCCTCGGAAATCCGCAAGAGCGAGGCGCTGATCCTGCATATGCGCTGGGATGAGGCGCGCCGCGCCGCCGAGAGCTGCCTCGCTGAACTGCAGGAAGTGCGCCGCCGGGTCGGCGAATGCACCGAGGACGTGGGCCTCAAGACCGGGGCGCAAACGGAGCTGGCCGGACAATTGCCGGCCCTGCGCGAGCGCGAAGCGATTGAGGCGGCGGCGCTCAATCGGATCAATAGCGAGCTGGCGACGCTCGATGCCGAAGAGCGCCAGGCGCGGATGCGCATCGAAACGCTGGAAACCTCCCTGACGCAGATTGCCGGCGACCTTGCCCGCGAGCAGGCGAGCAAGACCGATATGAGCGAGGCGCTGGCGCGCATTGCCGGGGAAGAAAAGACCCTGGAGGGCCAGAGCGAAAACGGCGAGGCGCGGGCTGAGGCCAAGGCGGCGCTGGAGCGGGCGCGGACCGGCCTTGCGGAAGTGGAAGAGGAACTGAATGCGCTGACCCGCGCCGAGGCCGAGCGCAAGGCGGCGGTGCTGGCGCTGAAGGCGCGATGCCGGGAACTGGAGACGCGCAAGGCGCGGCTGCGGGAGCAGCAGGCCGCCACGGCGGCGCGGCTGAACGCGGCGCGAAGCGCGGTGGATGAGAGCGCCCTTGCCCGGCTGGAGCAGGCGAGCCGGGCGGCGGGCGAACAGGCCGAGGCCCTTGAGCAGGACACCCAGAGCGCCGAGAGCGCGCGCGAGCAGGCGGAACAGGAGCTGAGCGAGCATACGCGCCGGCTGGAAAACGCCAGGCGCGAGGCCCAGGCGCTGAAGACCGAAGCCCGAACCCTCAGCAATCTGCTGAGCAGCGATGACAAGGATGATGCGGGCGGCCCCCGGCTGATCGAGGAAGTGAAACTGGTGCCCGGCTATGAGGCGGCGCTGGCCGCCCTTCTGGGCGATGATCTGGAGGCGCGCAGCGATGAGAGCGCCCCGGTGCATTGGCGGCATTTGCCCCGGCTCGACATGCTGGCGGAGCTGCCGCCCGGCGTAGATCCGCTGAGCGAGTTCGTGGAAGCACCCAAAGCGATGTCGGCGCGGCTGATGCAGACCGGCATTGTCGCGGCGGATAAGGGCGCTGCGCTGCAGCCCAAGCTGAAGCCGGGCCAGCGGCTGATCTCAAAAGAGGGCGATGTTTGGCGCTGGGACGGCTTCACGGCGGCGGCGGATGCGCCTTCGCCGGCGGCGCGGCGGCTGGAAGGGCGCAACCGGCTGGACCAGCTCGCCAAGGAGCTGGCAGAGGCCGAGGCCGCGGTCACGGCCGCTACCGAGGCCCATGAGGCGGCGCAGGGGGCGGCGCGCGAGGCGCGGCAGCGGGAAAAGAACGCGCGGGGCGCGCTTCGGGCCGGGCAGCAGGCGGCGCAGCAGGCCCGCGATGCGCTGGCCCGGGGCCGGCAGCAGGCCGAGAGCCATCTGGCGCAAATCTCGGCGCTGAAAGAGACGGCGGCACAGATCGAGGCCGATCTGAACGGTGTGGGAGACGAACTGGCCAAGGCGCGGGACGCGGAGGCGGCCCTGCCCCCGGACGAGACGGGCAATCCGGAAATCGAGAAACTGACCGGGGCGCGAGGTCAGGCGATGACGGCGCTGGCGACGGCGCAGGCGGAGTTCGAGGGGCTGGAGCGCGAGGCGCGGGCGCGGGCGGCCCGGCTCGAGAGCCTTGCCTTTGAGCGCAAGGGCTGGCAGGACCGCGCCGCCAGAGCCGAAGCGCAGATCGCCACCCTTTTGGAGCGGCAGGGGGCGGCCAATGCCGATCTCACCCGGCTCATGAGCCAGCCGCAGGACTTTGCCGAAAAGCGCAACACTATTTCCGAGGCCCTGAGCCGCACCGAAGCGGCGCGCAACAAGGCCGGCGACCTGCGCGCCGCTGCCGAAGCCAGGCAGGCCGAGTTCGACCGGGCGGCACGCGAGGCCGAGCGGGCGCTTTCGCAAGCGCGTGAGCTGCTGGGCCGGGCCGAAACCCGGCTGGAAGCGGCGCGGGAGAAGCGCCAGGACGCGGCCATGGGCATTACCGACAAGCTCAGTTGCAGCGCCGAGCAAGCGCTGGAACAGGCGGGTTTTGCGCCCGGCGACAGCCTGCCGGCGCCGGAGGCGGCGGTGAGCAAGCTGGAGCGGCTGCGGGCCGAGCGCGAGCGCATGGGCGGGGTCAATCTGCGCGCCTCGGAAGAAGCGGATGAGATTCAGGAGCGGCTCGAGGGCATGCGGACCGAAAAGACCGACCTTGAACAGGCGATCGCCAAATTGCGCGGCGGCATCGGCCATCTCAACCGCAAGGGCCGCGAGCGGCTGCTCGGCGCCTTTGACGATGTGAACGGCCATTTCCGCGACCTTTTCACCAAGCTGTTCGGCGGCGGGCGCGCCGAACTGAAACTGACGGAATCGGACGATCCGCTGGAGGCGGGGCTGGAGATCGAGGCGCGGCCGCCCGGCAAGCGCCCACAGAGCATGAGCCTTTTGTCGGGCGGGGAGCAGACCCTGACCGCATTGGCGCTGATATTCGCGGTGTTCCTGACCAACCCCTCGCCGATCTGCGTGCTCGACGAGATTGACGCGCCGCTCGATGACGCCAATGTGGAGCGGGTGTGCGATTTGCTCGACGACATGTCGAAAACCACTGATACGCGGTTCCTGGTGATCACCCACCATCCCTATACCATGGCGCGGATGAAGCGCCTGTTCGGGGTCACCATGGCGGAAAAGGGCGTCAGCCAGCTTGTGTCGGTCGATCTGGAAACCGCCGAGCGGCTGCGCGATACGGGCTAGCGACAGAGATGGGCGAAGACGACAAATCCCCACCCCCGAAGCGGGACAAGCAAGCCAGTTTCGAGGCGAGGCTCGATGCGCTCGACGACCGGCTGGACCGGCTTGATACGCAAAAGCAGGCCCCCCAGCCCGATGCGAAGCGCGGCACGGCGATCGGTATAGCCTTTCGTCTGGTAACAGAACTCGTCGCAGGGCTTGCGGTCGGCGCGTTTCTCGGTTACTGGATAGACAGAATTCTGGGAACCACGCCGGTGTTTCTGCTCATCTTCTTCATTTTGGGGGCAGCGGCGGGGATTCTCAATGTCTTCCGGGCCGCCAGGCAGATGCAGACCGGCATGGGCGAAGACGTGGATAAGGCGAAGAGAAGCTAGGGAAAGCTTACAAGTGGCGAGCACGACAGCAGGCAACGCGGCCCACGTAGCCGCGGAACAAGGCGGCGGACACGGTTTTGATCCCATGCATCAGTTCGAGATCAAGGAACTGATCCCGCTCGAAATTTTTGGAATCAACGCCTCCTTCACCAATTCGGCCCTGTTCATGACGATCGGCGTGGCGCTGGTCAGCCTGTTCACCATTCTGAGCATGAGCGGACGGGCGGTGGTGCCCGGGCGCATGCAGTCCATGGCCGAATTGTCCTATGAATTCGTCGCCAGCATGATTCGCGATACGGTGGGCAAGGGCGGCCAGCAATATTTCCCGTTCATCTTCTCGCTGTTCATGTTCGTGCTGGTGCTCAACATGCTCGGCATGATCCCCTATTCCTTCACCGTGACCAGCCATATCGCCATCACCCTGGCGCTGGCGCTGGTGGTGTTTATCGGGGTGACGATCATCGGCTTCGTCAAGCATGGCGTGGGTTTTTTGAAATTTTTCGTGCCCTCGGGCATTCCGATGGCGCTGGTGCCGTTGCTGGTGGTGATCGAGGTGATTTCCTATCTCACCCGGCCCCTCAGCCTGTCGGTTCGTCTGTTCGCCAATATGATGGCCGGCCACACCATGCTGAAAGTGTTCGCGAGCTTCGTGATCGGCCTCGGGGTGCTGGGCGGCTGGGCGCCGCTGGCGTTCATGGTGGCCTTTACCGGCCTCGAAGTGCTGGTGGCTTTCCTGCAAGCCTATGTGTTCGCCATCCTGACCTGTATTTACCTCAATGACGCCCTGCATATGCATTAGGGCCAACCGCAACCATTCTGATTCAGAAAGAAGGAGCAAATGACCATGGAACCAGAAGCAGCCAAACTGATTGGTGCCGGCCTCGCCGCGATCGCGCTTGCCGGCGCGGGCGTGGGCATCGGTCACATCTTCGGTAATTATCTGGCCGGCGCCCTGCGCAATCCGGCCGCGGCCCCGGGCCAGTTCCCGAACCTGCTGCTGGGCTTCGCGCTTGCCGAAGCGACCGGCCTGTTCGGCCTGGTGGTGTCCCTGATCCTGCTGTTCGTGGTCTGATCCACCCGAGGCCGGCCCCAGGGCCGGCCCCGGACGCAACAGGGGAATTATGAGCCATGCCGCAACTTGATTTTGCACTCTGGCCGCCGCAGCTTATCTGGCTGCTGATCTGCTTCACCGCGCTCTATGTGATCATGGTGCGGGTGGCGTTGCCGCGCATATCCACGGTGATCGAACAGCGCCGTGACCGGATTGCCGGCGACCTGGATCAGGCACGCGAGCTTAGAGACAAGTCCGAAAAAGCCCGGGCCGACTATGAAGAGGCGCTGCAGGAGGCGCGGGCGCGGGCGCATAGCATCGCGCAGGAAACCCGCGACAAGCTGAACGCCCTGACCGAACGGCAGCGGGCGATGGGCGAGGCCACGCTGACCTCCAAGCTTGCCGATGCCGAGGCCCGCATCGCGGAGTCGAAGAACCAGGCCATGGCCAAGCTCGACGACATTGCCGCCGAGACCGCCACCGCGCTGATCGGCAAGCTGATCGGCAGCGGGGTGTCGGAGGCCAAGGTGAACAAGGCGGTCAAGGCGCTGCATCAGAGCGGAGGAGATGCCGATGGCTGATCCGACATTATGGGTAGCGGTGTCGTTTCTGGGCTTTCTCGGCCTGCTGCTCTATTTCAAGGTGCCGGCGGCAGCAGCCAAGGCGCTGGACGATCGGGCCGAAGCGATCAGCAAGGAGCTGGATGAAGCGCGGCGCCTGCGCGACGAGGCCCAGGCCCTTTACGCCGAATATGAGCGTCGCCAGCGCGATGCGGAAAAGGAAGCGGAAAGCATCGTGACCCAGGCCGAGGCCGAAGCCGAAAGACTGGCGGCCGAGACCAAGGTCAAGCTCGATCTGATGCTGGAGCGGCGCACCGCCCATGCGGAGGACAAGATCGCCCGCGCCGAGGCGCAGGCGCTCGACGAGGTGCGGCTGGCCGCATCGGCAACGGCGGTGAAAGTGGCCGAAAAACTGATCGGCGACTCCCTGACCAAGAAGAAGGCCGAAAGCCTGATCAGCGCCAGTATCAAGGAATTGCCGTCCAAACTGAACTGAACGCATCGCCCGGCCGGACCGGGCGGCGCAGGGGGGAGACCCCGGTCCCGACGCCAAAGCGGGACCGGGGTTTTTGCTGTTTAGGATTCCTATTCGGCGGCGGAGGCGCGCTTGCCGGCCGGCATGGTCAGACCGCCATAGGGCAGCATGTCGGCCAGCGAGCCGGCGGCGAGACTGTCGCGCACATGATCGACCAGGGCGTCGATGGCCGGATGGGTGGCGGTGTCCTTGCGCAGCATTTTCATATGCAGTTCCTGCAGGGGCAGAAAGCCCTCATTGGCGGTGAGAATGCGCATATCGGCGCGCACCGAGCTGAGCGGCAGGGTCGAGACGGCGAGGCCGGCCTTGACCGGCGCCACCAGTCCGGCATGGTTGCGGCTGGAATAGCAGATGCGGAATTTGCGCCCTGCCCGCTGCAGGGAGCGCACCGCCGAGCGGCGCCAGGAGCAGCCATGCTCGGTCAGAGCCACCGGCACCGGATCCATTTCATGGGTGCAGTGGCGCGAGGAAGTGACCCAGACCAGCGGCTCGCTCATCACGATCTCCCCCTCCCCCGGCTGCAGATTCTCGCTGCCCAGCAGGGCGATATCAAGCCGGCCCTGACGATAGAGCCCCACCAGCGGGCGCGAATCCTCGGCATAGACATCAAGCTCGACCAGGGGATGGGTCTTGGCGAAACGGGCCAGGATGCGCGGCAGGAACCGCTCGGCGAGATCGTCGAAAATGCCGATCCGTACCAGGCCGGACATTTCCGGCGCATGAAATGATGACAGGGCCTCTTCATGCAGGCGCAGAATCTTGCGGGCATAGGATAGCAGGGATTCGCCGTCGGCCGTCAGGCGCACCTGGCGGCCCTCGCGTTCGAAAAGCGGGCGGCCGATGGTCTCCTCGAGCCGCTTCATCTGCATGCTCACCGCCGACTGGGTCCGCCCCACCAGCTTGCCGGCGCGGGTGAAGCCGCCGCTGTCGGCGATGGCGGTGAAGGTCTGCAGGACATCGCTGTCAATGGTGGAACTCATGATCATCTCCCGGAGGACTGCCCGATTACGCATAAGCCTAACAAATGAATCGGATCAAAACAATTCATTTGATTGATTGAAACACCGGGACCATAGTCCCGATGGCCGGATATGGCACTCTGTCCGGCCGTTTGTGAACCCGAACAGGTTTTTCACCCCTGAGCGAGACCCGCCGCAACCCGAAATGGAGGATCTATCATGACCCAATTCCACCACACCCATCGGGCGCCCGGGCTCAAAACAGCGCTGGCCACCCGCATCGCCAAGGCTGTATACCCGCTGATTACAGGGTTGAGAAACTGGCGGGAAAGGCAACGGATTGAGATGCTGCTGCGTTACGACAATGACCGGCTGCACGACTTGGGCATCACCCGGGAGGATATCCGTGCGGTGATGGAGTTGCCGCTGTCGAAAAATCCGGCTTTCGAACTGGAGCGGCGCCGATGCGCCCGAAGGTGAGATGACGCCGGACAACCGTCTGGCGCGCCTGGCGCCCGGATTGTTTGTTCTGTTGTGGGCCACGGGGTTTATCGGCGCGAAATACGGCCTTCCCTTCGCGCCGCCACTGACCTTTCTCGGCCTTCGCTTTGCAATCGTGGCGGCAATATTGGCGCTGGTGGCCCTGGCCACCGGCGCTCCCTGGCCGAAAACCCGGCGCTCGGCGCTGCACAGCGCGGTGGCGGGCATGCTGATCCACGGGGTTTATCTGGGCGGGGTGTTCTGGGCGATCTCGCTCGGCATGCCGGCCGGGATCAGCGCGCTGATCGTCGGCACCCAGCCGCTGCTCAGCGCGGTGCTGTCGGGGCCCCTGCTGGGCGAGCGCATCCGCGCCCGGCACTGGACCGGTCTTGGGGTCGGCTTTGCCGGCCTGTTGCTGGTGCTGGGGCCGATGCTGGGCACATCCAGCTTGTCGGCCCTGACGCCGGTCAATGTGGCGCTGTGCATTGGGGCGCTGCTCGGCATCACATTCGGCACCATCTATCAGAAGGCCTTTTCCACCGCCGCGGATCTGCGCACCGGCGGCGTGGTGCAATATGCGGCGGCGCTGGTGCTGATTGTGCCGGCGGCGCTGTGGTTTGAGACCAATCAGATCAACTGGACGCCCGAGTTCATCGGCGCGCTGGGCTGGCTGGTGATCGTGCTGTCGCTGGGCGCGATCAGCCTGTTGATGTTCATCATCCGCCACGGCGAGGTCTCGAAAGTGGCGACTTTGTTCTATCTGGTGCCGCCGGTTACCGCGCTGATGGCCTGGGGGCTGTTCGGCGAAAGTCTCGGCCCGGTACAGCTCGGCGGCATGGGGCTGATCGCCTTTTCAATCTGGCTGGCAGGGAGCAGATAATGAGCATGAACACAGAAGCCGCCGCACCCGGCGCAGCGCCATTGCAGGACGCCGCGCTCTATGCCGCGGTGGTGCTGATGTGGGGCACGACCTGGTATGCGATCAGCTTCCAGGTCACCACGGTGTCGCCGATCGTCTCGCTGGCCTATCGCTTTGCCATCGCGGCGCCGGTCATGTTCGCCGTGGCGGCATGGCGCGGGCATGGCCTCGGCTTTGCCCTGCGCGAGCATGTCACCTTCGCGCTGCTCGGGCTCACTCTGTTTTGCCTGAATTTCATCGGCATCTATTATGCGGCCCAGTCGATCACCAGCGGGCTGCTGGCGGTGATCTTCTCCAGCGCCGCCATACTCAACACCATCAATGCCGCCCTGTGGCTGAAAACCCCGGTATTGGCGCGCCATGTGCTGGGCGGGCTGCTGGGGGTGGTCGGCATCGGGCTGATTTTCAAGCCGGAATTCGCCGCCTTCGAACAGGGGGGCGCAGTGCTTTGGGGGCTGGGGCTGGCGCTGGCCGGCACCTGGTGCTTCTCCATGGCCAATATTGTCTCGGCCCATGCCCAGCGGCGCCGGGTACCGGTGCTGCCGGCCACCGCCTGGGGCATGTTCTACGGCTTTGTGATGCTGAGCCTGTTTGCCTGGGTGAGCGGGCAGAGCTTTAGCTTCGACAGCTCACCGGCCTATATCGGCTCGCTGGTCTATCTGGCGCTGATCGGCTCGGTCGCCGCCGCCAGTGCCTATCTGCTGCTGCTGGGCCGCATCGGCCCGGCGCCGGCGGCTTATGCCACGGTGCTGTTTCCGGTGGTGGCGCTGATGATCTCCACCCTGTTCGAGAACTATCAATGGAGCTGGTGGGCTGCTGCCGGGCTGGTGCTGGTGGCGGCGGGTAATGTGATCATCTCAAACGCAAGAGCAA
>PKTQ01000377.1 GCA_002869085.1 Hyphomicrobiales bacterium
CGAGAACCAGTAATTGTCCATCTCGACCCCGATGCGGGCCTGTTGCCAGCCGCGCTCATTGATCTTTGCCGACAGCACATCCATCGGGTGGCGCTCGGGCGACTGCACATAATGATCGGGATAGCCGATGATGTTGTCGGGGTGCATGAAACAGGTTCGCAGGGCGCCCTGCGCATCCTGGGAGCGGCCAAACCAGATGGGCTCGCCCTCCAGCCCCAGCAGCGCCGCCTGATGGACATAGAACGACCAGCCGTCATAACCGGTGAGCCAGGCCATATTGGACGGATCGGAGACAATCAGCAGCTCGATGCCGGCCTCCTGCATGGCGGTTCGCGTTTTGGCGATCCGCTCGGCATATTCGTCCCTGGAAAAATGCAATTTCGGTTCGATCATCGCAAAACTCCGCGCTTGATGGATCAGGTGGTGAAATCGGCGCCGATCTCGGCGGCGGCGGCGCGGCGGCGCGCAAAAGTGGCAATGGCGGTGTCCTGCACTCCGGTGCCGGTGAGGTCGCAAATGGTGATGGCGTCATCCGATGGGCGGCCTTGCCGGGTGCCGGCGGCAATTTCGCCGAGCTCGGGGAATTGCCGGTCAGGGGCGATGATGCCGGCCTCAAGGGCGTGATGCAGCTCGCCGAGGCGCTCGGTCTGGGCGCGCCGGTCCGGCACATAGAGCGCCGCCTTGGCGAGGCAGGCCGGCTCGAGCTCGTTCTTATGCGGCTGGTCCGAGCCCATGGCGGTCACATGCTGGCCGGGGCGCAGCCAGCCCGATTTCAGCACCGGGCTGGGTGAGGGGGTGGTGGTGACGATGATATCGGCGGCGCCGACGCTGGCGGCGAGTTCATCATCGCTCCCTGGCGCGGCGGTGCCGGCAGTGACCGTGAAGCCGAGCTTTTCGCTCAAATCCCGCGCCGCCTCGGCGGCGGCACCGCCGTTGCGGTCCCAGATGGTGGCGGCGGAAATGGGGCGCACCAGCGCCAGCGCCTGCAATTGCAGCTTGCCTTGCGAGCCGGCGCCAATGATGCAGGCGCGCTTCGCATCGGCGCGCGCCAGATGGCGGGCCGCCACCGCGCCGGCGGCGGCGGTGCGGATATCGGTCAGATAGCCATTGTCCAACAGCAGCGCCTCGACCATGCCGGTGCGGGCGGAAAACAGGATCATCAGGCCCGATGTGCTGGGCAGGCCGAGCTTGGGGTTGTCGAAAAAGCCCGGCGACATTTTGATGGCGAAGCTTTCAATGCCCGGCACATAGGCGGTTTTGACATCGACCTCGCCATTGAAATCGGGAATGGCCATCGACAGGATCGGCGGCATCACCACCTGGCCGCCGGCTAGGGTCTTGAAGGCGCTTTCGATGCAGTCGATCGCCTCGAGGTCGAGATGGACGATGCGGCGCAGATCGGTTTCGGTGAGGATTTTGATTTCCGGCATGGGTTCAGTCCCCGGTCTGTTGGGTCATGTCGACGTGCTCACCGGAAATGATGCGGTGATGCAGCGCCATATCGATATTGCCGCCGGACAGCAGCAGCACAGTGGGGCCGGCGGGGCGGATTTTCCCGGCCAGCAGCGCCGACATGCCGACCGCGCCGGAGCCCTCGACGATCTGGCTTTCGTGCCAATAGCCATGATGGATGCCGGCGGCGATCTCGCGCTCATCGACCAGCACGATTTCGTCAACGAGATCGCGCACCATGGCGAAGGTGTAGACATTTTCGAGGCCGATGCCGCCGCCGAGCGAGTCGGCCAGGGTCGGCAGTTCCTCGACCTCAACCGGGCGTCCGGCGGCCTGGGAGGCGGCCATGGCTGCGCCGCGCTCCATGGAAACGCCGACAATGCGGATATCGGGTTTCATGGCCTTTGCCGCCGCGGCGATGCCGGAAATGAGCCCGCCGCCCGACATCTGCACCACCAATGTCCCGGCTCCCGGCAGATCCTCGAGAATTTCCAGCCCGAGCGTGCCCTGGCCGGCGATGATGTGGCGGTGATCAAAGGGCGGGATCATGGTCATGCCGTCTTCGACCAGCCGGTCCACTTCGTGCTGGGCCTCGTCCTGCGATCTGCCGATGATGCGAATCTCAGCGCCCAGCGCCCTGATGCCGTCAATCTTGTTCTGGGGTACCAGTTTCGACATGCAGATGATGCAGCGTGTGCCGGTTTCCCGGGCGGCATAGGCGAGGCCGCGGCCGTGATTGCCGGTCGAAACCCCGACGACGCCGCGGGCGCGCACGCCCTCATCGAGGTTCAGCACCGCATTGGCGGCGCCGCGCAGCTTGAAGCTATGGGTGATCTGCTGATGCTCGGCCTTGAGATAGACCGGGACGCCGGCCCGCTCGCTCAGGCTGGGGGAGGGATCGAGCGGGGTGCGGCGGATCATGCCGGTGATGGTTTGGCGGGCCGCCTCGATCTCGGCCAGTCCGATCGGGGCTGTTTCGCTCATGGGGCGTCTCCCGCGCCGGAGGGCAGATCATGCGCGAACAGCCGGCCATAGCCGTCGATCGCCGCGCTCAGCCCGGCATGGCGCATCATCGCCCAGATGCTGGCCTGGTTGGAGGTGATCACCGGCTTGCCGGTGCGGGCCTCGATCTCGCCGATCACCCCGAGGGCGGGCAGGGCGGTGCAGGTGATAAACAGCCCATCCACCTTGTCGTCGACGAGGCCGAGCGAGGCTTCGAGAATGGGGGCGGCGCCGACCCGGGCAATGTCGCGGTCGTCCTCGATGCCGAAACACTCAAAGCGCACGATATCAAGCCCGTGCCTAGTGAAATAGGCGGCCATAGGCTCGCTGGTCTCGATCACATAAGGGGCGAGCACCGCCAGGCGCTGGACGCCAAGGGCGCGCATGGCCAGGCGCGCGGCGCCGGTGGGGGTGACCACCGGCACGCCGGGGCGGGCGGCATTGATGGCGCTAGCCACCGCGTCATCGCCGATCACCACCGAGGCGGCGGTGCAGCCATAGGCGATGGCGGCCAGCTCCGTGCCCGGGGCCAGCAGATCGGCGGCGGCGGTCAGGCGCGGGGTCATCTTGATCAGGTTTTCCGGGGTGGTGGGGTTTTCATAGGCGACCCGCGCCGTGTGCAGGGCGATATTGTCCCGGGGCAGCAGGCGCGCATAGTCGCGCTCGCTGGTGAGGTCGGTTGCCAGGGCGATCAGCCCGAGGCGCGTGACAATGTGAGGCTCGTCAAACGAGACGGCTTGCGGCGAAAGCCTGACCGGGGACATGGGGCGTGGACTCCTGAGAAAATCAGACCACCAGCACCGGGCATTCGGCCAGGCTGGTGACCTTGTGCGACACGCTACCGAGCAGATATTTCTCCGAATCGCTGATGCCGCGGCTGCCGAGCACAATCAGGTCGATGTCGTGATCCTTGGTGAATTTGAGGATCATGCGCGACGGCCCGCCGCCCATATAGAAGGAGCGCACGGTCTCCACGCCCTGCTCGCGGGCATAGGCCTTGCTGTTTTCGGCCACATCTTTGGCATATTGCTCCATGGCATCATCGGTGCTGCCGGTCAGCTTCTGATTGACCATCGACACCGAGGCGTTCCAGAGCCGGTGCTCGCGATAGACCGACAGGATGAACAGTTCCGCCTGACACAGCTTTTGCAGTTCGATGGCCATTTTCAGCGCCTCGAAGGCGTTTTCCGAGCCATCCATCGGCACCAGGATTTTGTCGTATAAAGCCATAATCGCTTAACCCCCAAAGGCCACGTCACGCAGGAAAAGCGCGATCTGCGGATAGAAAATCAACAACACCGCCACGCCGGTCAGAATCAGCACGAAAGGCGGGGTGCCCCGGACCACTTCGAAATAGGGCCGTTTGAACACCGCCACGGCGGTGAAGATATCGCAGCCGAATGGTGGGGTCGCCGAGCCGACGGCGGCCTGCAGGGTGATCAGGGTGCCGACCAATATGGGGTCGAGACCGGTGCTCTTGATGACCGGGGCGAAAATGGGCACCAGGATGATGATGACCACGATCGGGTCCACGAACATGCAGCCGATGAAAAAGGCGATGGCGATGGTGAACAGAACGCCGACCTGCCCCATTTCGCTGATGCCGATGCCGCCGAGAATGGCCTGGGGTATCTGCGCGAAGGACAGCACCCAGGCGAAGGCGGCGCCGGCGCCGACCAGAATGAACACCACGGCGGTCACGAGGCCGGTTGATTTGGCGATGGCGTAGAAGTCCTGGATCTTGATCGAGCGGAAGATCAGGGTTTCCAGCAGCAGGGCATAGAGCACGCTGACCGCGGCGGCCTCGGTGGGGCTGAAAATGCCGCCGAAAATGCCGCCGATGATGATGACCGGGAAGCCGAGTGGCCACAAGGCCCGCTTGATCGCTGTGAAGCGCTCGCCCCAGCTGGCGGCCGGCTCGGTCGGCACGCCTTTCACATAGGCGTAGATGATGCTGTAAATCGAGAACAGCAACAGGATGAGCAGGCCCGGCCCGATGCCGGCGACGAACAGTTCGGGAATGGAGGATTTGGACACCACGCCATAGATGATCATGCCGATGCTGGGCGGGATCAGGAAGGCGATGTCGCTGGAATTGATAATCAGGGCGAGGACGAAGGAATCCTTATAGCCGCCCTGCAGCATGCGCGGGCGCAGCGGGCCGCCCACCGCCACCACGGTGGCCTGGGTGGAGCCCGACACGGCGCCGAACAGGGCGCAGGCCGAGGAGGTGCTGACCGCAAGCCCGCCCTTGATGTGGCGCACAAAGGCCATCACCATGTCGATCAGCCGGTCGGCCGAATGGCCCCGGGTCATGATGTCGGCGGCGAGGATGAACATCGGCACCGCGATCAATGAGGCCGGGCGGATGCCGAACAGCATTTGCTGGACGATGAAGGTCGATTTGCCCACATCGCCGAACAGCGAAATGACCCCGATAAAGGCGCCGGCCAGCAATGGGATCATCATCGGGAATCCCATCAGCAGCAGCACTACCATGACGGCAAAGATTGTGATGGCCATGTCTACACCTCCACTTCGTGCGCTTCGCGCTCATGCAGATTGGTGGAGAGATAGATTTCCTTCTCGGTCAGGTTCTTGATGGCGGTCAGGGCGTATTGGATGCCGGTGACGAAGAAGCCGACCGGAACCCAGAGATAGACCGCGAAAACCGGTACGCCGAGCGCCGGCATGATGCGGCCCTTGGAGTAGATGCTCATGATATAGCGCGCCGAATAATAGGCCAGCGCCAGCATGAACAGGGCGGTGACGAAGGTGATCAGTATCATCATCAGCTTGCGCAGCCGGTCGGGCAGCGCATCGTAAAAGGCCGACATGCGGATATGGCGGCCATGGCGGGCGGCGTAGCCGATGCCGGCGAATGTGACCAGCAGGATGAAAATGCTGTTCAGTTCTTCGGCGAAAATAATCGAATGATTGAATATGAACCGGCTGATGACATTGGTGATGGTGTTCACCGCCATCAGGATCACCCCGACGGCCATGATGAGCTCCTCCATTTTCGAAATCAGCCCGTCTATGCTTTCCAGTATGCGGAAGAAGCCGCCTCTGGTCCGGTCGGATGTGCTCATTGAAATTGCCCCCCCCGCGAGTGTTGCCTGTTGACCCTGCCGCTCCTGCCCGAAGCCATGGGCCGGAACGCCGCCGCCGCCTTAACCGTTATGAATGGGCTGGCGGCAGGACCCGCGCGCGGCGATGATCGCCGCGCGCGGGATTGGCTTTACGTGTTGCCTATTTGGCTTCCTTGGCGGCAGTCGCCAGGTCGGCCTTCATCTGATCGATGATCTTCTGGCCGCGTTCGCCGGCTTTCTTGACAAAAGCCTTCTCGACCTGGACGGCGCGCGCCTTGAAGGCTTTGCGCTCATCGGCGGTCAGGGTGACGATCTTATAGCCGGGATTGGTACGGACGATGCGGCCGATGCCGAGCGCGTCCAGATTGGCGGCTTCCTTGAGGATGTAGTCCAGGGCCTTGGTCGAGGCGTCCTGAATCAGCTTCTTGTCCTTGTCGCTGAGGCCGTCATAGAACTCGGCATTGGCCATCACCGCGGTGACATAATGATTGTGGCCGGTATAGGTCAGCACCTTGGTCAGATTGTCCAGGCCATAGGCCTCGATCCAGATGGTGGGATTTTCCTGGCCGTCGACCATATTGGTCTTCAGGGCGCCGATCAGCTCGCTCCAGCCCATGGCGATGGGCGAGGCGCCGAATGCCTTATAGGTCTCCAGCAGCAGGGGCGAGGGCATGGTGCGGATTTTCACGCCTTCCAGATCCTTGGGGGAGCGGAACTCCTTCATGGTGGTGACCGCCTGCTCGCCCTCGGGGAACATGGACAGCAGTTCCAGCCCGTGCTCGCGATAGATCTTATGGAAATCCTCGTTGACGGCCTTGCCGTTCTTGAAGAAATAATTGACCTGTTTGGGGCTGGTCGGCAGCAGATAGGGCACCAGGAAGGCTTCGGCTTCGGGGATCATCGAGCCGGTGTAACCCGGGGACTGGTCGATGAACTGCAGCAGGCCGGCCTGGACCTGTTCCATGGCGTCGGTGGATTCGCCCAGGGAACCGACCGGATAGATCTTGATGGTGTGATCGGAGTTTTTCTCAATTTCCTCCTTGAATTTCAGAGCATACATGCCCTGCGGATCGGTAAGACCCTCTTCCATCACATATTTCCATTCGTCCGCAATGGCGGCAGAAGTACACAACGCCAGGCCAGCCATGGCGCATAGCAGTGTTTTTACTTGTGTTTTTCCCATACTGTCTAATCTCCCTATGAACAGTTTTTCAGTTGAGTTAATGATGTGGGTGGTGGCCCCATGCCTGCGGGCATGAGGGGCGGGGTAAATGGTCATTATCTTGAATATATGGGGTTATTAGCCCCCGAACCTGTGAGAATGCTGTCTCCCGGAGAGGTGAAACAGCACGGAAATCCGCAGCGCCGGCTTGGTTTTTTTTATACGCCTTGGCTATGTCGCTACCCTTGTTCACAGGAATTAACCCCCTAATCTGTCCACAACGCGAAGCTAAACTTGCACGATGTGTACAATTAAGGTGCCGACGCTATCATCGGGTTTGCCGCTCTGTCAACATGCGAGCATGGCTGAAGGCATGGGCGGGCAGGCGCAAGCGTGAAAAATGGCGGGGTCAGATTTCGACCGCGATCACCGACAGGCAGTCGCCGCGCCCGATCAGTCCGGCGACATGGCGATGCATGACGATGCCGTCCAGGGGCGCCCGATACACCGCCGGCGCCGCCATGGGCCGGTCGATATCGTGAATATAGGCAATGGCCTCGCCGGCGCTGACCTTCTGGCCAAGCTCGGCGGCGAATTCCAATATGCCGTCCTGTTCGGCGGTGACAAAGGCGCCGTCGGGGGTTTCCAGAAAGCGGGTGTCGCCGTTTTTGCGCAGCGGTTCGGACAGCACGCCCATATGCACCAGCAGATTGCGCATGCCGTCATAGGCGATGCGGACCGTTTCAACCGACATGGAGCCGCCACCGCCCAGTTCGGTCGAAATGAATAATGTGCCCAATTCCTCGACCGCGGTGTCGAGCATGCCCTGGGGGTCGAGCTCTTCCAGCACCAGGCAATTGGGGGCATTGAAGGCCTTGGCGGCCTCGAGGGTGCGGTCCATGTGCCGGGCATCGGCCAGCCGGTGGATGACGCTGGTGGGCAGGAAGCTCATCATGCGGCCGCCGGCATGGATGTCGGCCACCGCATCGCACAAAGGCAGGATGAAGCGCTGGACATAATCGGCGATCATGTCGGTGACGGTTCCGGCGCGATCGCCGGGAAAGGCGCGGTTCATGTTCTTGCCGTCGATGGGCGAGAGGCGGGTGCCGTTCTTGACGGCGGGATAGTTCAGCGCCGGGATCACGATCACCCGGCCGGTGAGCTTGTCGATATCAAGCTCGCGGATCAGTTTCATGCAGGCGATGGGCCCTTCATATTCATCGCCGTGATTGCCGCCGACCAGCAGCACGGTGGGGCCGGTGCCGCCCGCAAACACCGAAACCGGCATCAGGATGGAGCCCCAGGGCGAGAGATTATGCGAATAGGGCATGGTGAGGGCGCCATGCTGAACGCCGGGCTTGTCGAAGTCGATATCGGTGGTGATCTTGCTTGGCAGATCCGTTGAGATATTGCTCATTGCCGACTCCTGCGCGGGCTCCCTTTGGTGATGATCACGGCCGGCTCATGTGAGGCTTTGCTTCGGTCCGGATCACCGGAAAACCCCGGTTCCGGGCCGCCCGCCAGGCGCGGCCCGCCCCTCATGATGGCCTGTCCCACTCCTATTTCGCTCTTATCACAACCCATTGCGTTGTGTACAACTATATTTACATCTGCCACACTATGGCCGGGTTCGGCGTCAATGCGCGGCCTGGAGGTTCGATTTGCATACAACAGTGATGAATTCAGCATGAAGCTCGATGCGATAGATATCAAAATCCTGGAGGCGGTGCAGGAGGACGGGCGGATTCCCAAGACCAGGCTGGCCGAAATGGTCAATCTTTCCGCCAGCCCGACCTGGGAGCGCCTGAAGCGCCTTGAACAGGCCGGAATCATCAGCGGTTACCGGGCCGAGATCAATCTGGGCGGGCTCACCTCGGCGACCACGGTGATGGTGGAAGTGGCGCTGAAATATCACCACAGCAGCGGTTTTCAGCGCTTCGAGGCGGCGGTAAGCGAGACGCCGGAAATCACCGAGTGCTTTGCCACTGGCGGCGGAATCGACTATCTGATGAAAGTCGTCTGCCGGGACGTGGATTCCTATCAGCGCCTGATGGACCGTCTGCTGGCGGCCGATCTCGGCATCGACCGTTATTACAGCTATATCGTTACAAAACCGGTCAAGGCGGGGGCGGCGATGCCCCTGCGCCAATTGATCGGGGACGGGACATGCTGAGGCCATGAGCGCAGGGAAGAGCCATGCAGGATAGTCATGACAATGGCGGATCACAGCCCGGGGCCGGCAAGCCCGAGCAGGGGGCGGACCTGCCCCATGGCGGCGAGGGTTCGGCCACCAAGGAGCGATTTCGCACCATTTATCACGGCATTCGCGAGCGCATCACCTTTCTCGATTACCTGCCCGGCCAGCGGCTGAGCGAGGAGGATCTGGCGCGCGAATTCGGGGTCAGCCGCACGCCGGTCCGCCGGGTGCTGATGCGGCTGGAATCGGAAGGGTTGCTGGAAAGCCGGCACGGGGTCGGAACCTTCGTCACCGTGCTGAATATCGACGAGCTGCGGGACATCTACCGGCTGCGCAAGGAGCTGTCGGGGCTGGCCGGCACCATGGATCCTCTGCCGGTGACCCCGGAAATCATCGATGCGATCATCGAATTGCGCGAGGGCTGCCGGCTGGTGAAGGCGGCGGAGAACCCGAAAAAGGCCTTTGCCCGGGTCAATCTGGCGTTTTTCGAGGAACTGATGAAGCTGGTGAGCAACAAGCCGTTCCGGCAGATTCTGGAGCGATTGTTCTACCGCACCGCGCGCATGTGGCCGGCGATGACCTCGGATGAAATGATCATCACGGAAGCCGAGGTCTTCTATGAGGAGATCGGCGAATATATCCGCTTTTTGCAGGCGGGCGATGTGGATTCGGCGTTTCATCTGCGCCGCAGCCATATCTCCCTGGCCTTCAACCGGCTGGAAAGCTATCACCGCGCCAATCTGAATGCCGCCTCCTGAGGCGGCGGGAAAGGGGCGGGCGCGCCCATCGCGGTTTACGGGTGAGGGTGTCATGAACCATCCAGACACGTCCGAGAAGCTGCGCTGCCTTGCCGATCTCGTCGAGCAGGCCATGTGCATCGGCTGCGGCTTGTGCCAGGGGCTGGCCGGCGGGGCGATCCGCATGGCCAGGGCAAAATCGGGTTATCTGCTGCCGGAGGTGACCGGGCCGCCGGCAGAGGGGGATATTGACGCCATATTAGCCTGCTGCCCCTCGCGGCAGGTGCGGGCGCCGCAGCCAGAGGAAGGCGCACGCCAAAATCACGACCCGGTGTGGGGGGCTTACCGGCGCCTGGTGCATGGCTGGGCCGGGGATGCGGAACTGCGGTTCGAGGGGGCGAGCGGCGGCGTGCTGAGCGCGCTCGGCGCCTTTGTGCTGGCCAGCGGCAAGGTGGATTTCGTGCTGCACGCCAGGGCGGCGCGCGATGCGCCGGCCGGCGGCGAGGCGGCTTTAAGCTTTTCGCGCACCGACATTCTGGCCGGGGCCGGCTCGCGCTATGGCCCGACGGCAATCCTGGCCGGCATAAAAGAGGTGCTGGATCTGGGCCGGCCCTTCGCGGTCATCGGCAAGCCGTGCGATCTGACGGCGCTGCGTAATTTCGCCCGCTTTGATGCGCGGGTTGACCGGCTGGTGAAATACTGGCTGAGCCTGGTGTGCGGCGGCTTCATGCCGCCCGAGGGCACCAATGCTTTCCTCGCCCGATACGGCATCGCGCCCGAAGAGGTCTGTAGGTTGCGCTATCGCGGCCGCGGCTTTCCCGGGCCGACCCGGGTGGAGACCTGGGACGGGCGGGTGGTGGAGGCGTCCTATTATGATTTCTGGGGCGAGAATTACGACCGCTGGACCCTGCCGCATCGCTGCAAGATCTGCCCGGATTCGATCGGCGAGGCGGCCGATATCGTTGCCGCCGACCCCTGGCCGGGCGGCGGCCCTGACCCGGAGGATGCGCACGCCGCCGGCAGCAATGTGATGATCGTGCGCACCGGGGCGGGCGAGGGGCTGGTTGCGGCGGCGGCGGCCGATGGCGCCCTGGTGCTGGGCGATGAGAGCGATATCGTTCAGATGAACGATTATCAGCCGCATCAGGTGGCGCGCAAACATACCGCATGGGCGCGGCTCGAGGGGCTGCGGGCCGAGGGCCGCCTGGTGCCGGAAACCGCCGGACTGCGCATTGAGGAGTTGGCGCGGCGGATGGACGAGGCGTTCAATGCCGCGCAAGAAGCGGGCATGCGGGCGCGGGTGCGGGCCGGCAAGGCCAGCGAACCGCGCCCGGACTGGGGCTGAGCCGGCCTTTGCGTAACAGAGCTTTGCCATAGCCCGATCCAAGCCGCGCCGAAGCCTGCGCCGGTTCAGGATGGGGCGCGCCTGCCTCCCGCTCATGCTCCCAACATGACAAATAGCTGAAAATCCACCTCAGCGTTCTGTCAAGCGCCCCTGTCTATGCTCTCCCGCATCAATCAACCGGAGAGCGGGACATGGCCGCGAACATGCCTCACAACACAGCAATCAGAACCGATGCACAAGAGGGCCCCAAAGGCGAGGTCCGGGTGTGGGATCTCGGGCTGCGCCTGTTCCACTGGCTGCTGGTGGCAGGCATTGCTACGGCGCTTCTGACCGGGTTTTTCGCCCCGGAATGGTGGCTGAGCGTCCATGTCTGGGC
>PKTQ01000161.1 GCA_002869085.1 Hyphomicrobiales bacterium
ATCGGGCTGTCGATCTGCTATGATCTGCGCTTCGCGGCGCTCTACCGGGCCTATGCCCAAGCCGGGGCGCGGTTTCTCACCGTGCCGGCGGCCTTCACCAAGACCACCGGCGAGGCGCATTGGCATGTGCTGCTCAGGGCGCGGGCGATTGAAAACGGCGCGTTTGTGTTTGCGCCGGCCCAGGGCGGCCATCACGAAAACGGCCGCGATACCTATGGGCACAGCCTGATCATCTCGCCCTGGGGCGAGATTCTGGCCGAGGGAGGCGAGGAGCCGGGGGTGATTTTCGCCGATATCGACCCCGATCTCGCCGACGAGGCGCGCCGGCGCATTCCGGCGCTTAGCCATGACAGGGATTTTGGTGTATCCTTAGCCCCATGATCCTTTATCAGCTCAAATGCGCCCATGATCATGAATTCGAGGCCTGGTTCCGCGACAGCGCCGATTTCGACCTCCAGGCCGGCCAGGGTGTCATTGTCTGCCCCTATTGCGCCGACAACACAATCAGCAAGGCGCTGATGTCGCCCAATCTGAAGGCGAAGAAACCGGATCCGGATCATATCAGCCAGGTGGCGTCGCGCATGCGCCGGCAGATGAACAGCCTGCGCCAGCATGTATCGGAGCACGCCGATTATGTCGGCCAGGATTTTCCGGAGGAGGCGCGGCGCATCCACTACAAGGAAGCCGAGGAGCGGGGCATTTACGGCGAGGCCTCGCCCAAGGATGTGCGCGAGCTGCTGGAGGAAGGGGTCGAGGTGTTTCCGCTGCCGCCGGCGCCGGAAGAGCAGAACTGACAAGGGCGAGAGCCGCCCGGGCGGTCAGTCTGCAGCGCGATGGGTCACGGCCATCAGATAATTAATGTCCGTGTCGCGGCTGATCGACCATTTGCCGCTGATCGGGTTGAAGCTCATGCCATGGGCGCCTTCGCTGTGCAAGCCATGGCGCTCCAGCGCCGCTGTCAGCTCGTCCGGGGTGATGAAACGCTCCCATTGATGGGTACCCCTGGGCAGCCAGCGCAGCACATATTCAGCGCCGATGATCGCCAGAGCGAAGGATTTGAAGGTGCGGTTCAAGGTGGCGCAGAACATCAGGCCGCCTGGTTTTAGCAGGCGGGCGCAGGCTTCCAGATAGGCCTCCATATCGGCCACATGCTCCAGCACCTCCATGTTGAGCACGATGTCGAAGCGCGCGCCGCTGGCGGCCAGATCCTCGGCGGTGGAGGCGATATAATCGATTTTGAGGCCCTGTTCGCGGGCATGGGTGCCAGCGATGGCAATGTTCTTTTCCGACGGGTCGAGCCCGGTGACCTCGGCGCCGAGCCGGCGCATCGGCTCGCATAGAAGGCCGCCGCCGCAGCCGATATCGAGCAGGCGCTTGCCGGCCAGGATGTCGGGGCTGGCCGAATCAAGGCCGAAATGGCGGATGGCCTCATTGCGGATGAAGCCGAGCCGCACCGGGCCCAGCGCATGCAAGGGCTTGAATTTCCCGGTCGGATCCCACCATTCGGCGGCCATGGCGGAAAAGCGCGCCACTTCGCTCGCATCCACCGAAGCGCTGCTGATTTCAGCTTTTTTGCCTGTATCACTCATGAGAGCATCCAAAACGCTTTCTTCGGCCGCTGTCAAGCAGTTGCCTTGCCGGACGCGGGACGCTATGAATGCGCCAAAATGTCAACCCGCCGCCGCCGGATATCACGCCGGCGCGGCACAGCCGAAACGATAGGATTGATTCGTGGCGCGCATTGTCATGAAATTCGGCGGCACGTCGGTCGCCGATCTGGATAAGATCAGCAATGTGGCGCGGCATGTCAAACGCGAGATTGACGCCGGCCATGAGGTTGCGGTGGTGGTTTCGGCCATGGCGGGGCGGACCAATGAGCTCGTGGCCTGGACCCGGGACGCGGCGGCGCGGCCCGATCAGCGCGAATATGACGTGGTGGTCTCGTCAGGCGAGCAGATCACATCCGGCCTGCTGGCGCTGAAGCTGCAGGATATGGGCGTGAAGGCGCGGTCCTGGCAGGGCTGGCAGATTCCGATGCACACCGACGCCATGCACGGGGCGGCGCGCATATTGGACATCGACAGCAAGGTGCTGGACGCGCATTTCGCCATTGGTGAGGTGGCGGTGATGGCCGGTTTTCAGGGGCTGGCGCCAGGCAACCGCATCTCGACCCTGGGACGGGGCGGATCGGATACCAGCGCCGTGGCTATCGCGGCGGCGATTGGGGCGGATCTGTGCGATATTTATACCGATGTGGACGGGGTCTATACCACCGATCCGCGCATCGTCACCAAGGTGCGCAGGCTTGACCGCATCTCCTATGAGGAAATGCTGGAAATGGCTTCGCTCGGCGCCAAGGTGCTGCAGACCCGCTCGGTGCGGATGGCGATGGTGCATGGGGTGCGGCTCAGGGTGCGCTCCAGTTTCGAGGCGCCGGACAAGGTGCCCCCGGTCGATATGGATAATCTGGCCGCGCTTGGAACTCTGGTTTGTAATGAGGATGAAATCATGGAACAACAGGTGGTCAGCGGCATTGCCTATACGCGCGATGAAGCCAAAGTCACCCTGATCAGGGTTGATGACAAGCCGGGGGTTTCCGCCAGGATTTTCGGCCTGTTGGCCGACGCGAATATCACCGTTGACGTGATCGTCCAGAATGTCTCCGAGGACGGCAACCATACGGATGTGACCTTTACCGTGCCGGAAAGCGACCTGGAGCGCACGCGCGGCGTTTTGGAAGCGGCCCGGCCGGAGATAGGCTACGGTGAGCTGGTCGATTCGACCGATATCGTCAAGATCTCGGTGATCGGGGCGGGCATGCGCACCCATGCGGGCGTCGCGGCGCAGATGTTTGGTGCCCTGGCGAGCAAGGGCATCAACATCCAGGCGATCACCACATCGGAGATCAAGATCAGCGTGCTGATCGACGCGGAATATACCGAGCTGGCTTTGCGTACCCTGCACAGCTCCTATGGGCTTGATCAGGACTGATCAGGCACGGGCGGCCCGCGCCGAAAGCCGGGCCCAAGAACAGTACCGGAAACATCCGGAAGGAAGACCCATGGCCAGTCCGCCAAGTGGACCACGCCTGATGTTGCGCCGCATGCGCGAGATCATGGCGGAGACCTCGGACAAGCAAGTCCGCCTCGACCGTGTTGTTGTGCTGATCGCCAACAATATGGTGGCGGAAGTGTGCTCGGTCTATGTGGTGCGCCTGGGCGGGCTGGAGCTTTATGCCACCGAGGGCCTGAAACGCCATGCGGTGCATCTGACCCGGCTCAGGGTCGGCGAGGGCCTGGTGGGCCGGATCGCCGCCGAGTCCAAACCGCTCAATCTGCCGGAAGCCAAGACCCATCCGGATTTCGCCTTCCGCCCGGAAACCGGCGAAGAAGTCTATCACTCCTTTCTCGGCGTCCCGATTATTCATGGCGGGCGCACCATCGGGGTGCTGGTGGTGCAGAACCGGACCAAGCGGCTCTACACCGAGGAGGAGATCGAGGCGCTGGAAACCATAGCCATGGTGCTGGCGGAAATCATCTCTCCGGAGACGGTGGAAAACGGCGCCGCCGACGAACGTGAGGTTCGGGCCAGAGGGGGCGGCCATCATTGGGAAGGGGTGCCGATCGTCACCGGGGTCGGGTTCGGCCAGGTGGTGCTGCACGAGCCCCGGGTGATGGTGACCAATCTGATCGCCGACAATGTGGAAACCGAGACCGAACGGCTCGATGCGGCGCTGGGCGAGTTGCGCTTTTCCATCGACCGCATGCTGGAGCGGGCGGACATGGTGCAGGTGGGCGAGCACCGGGAGGTGATCGAGGCCTATCGCATGTTCGCCCATGACCGGGGCTGGGTGCGGCGCATGCGCGAGGCGGTGAAGACCGGCCTGACCGCCGAGGCGGCGGTCGAACGGGTGATGAACGAAACCCGGGCCCGGCTGCGCGGCAGCAGCGATGCCTATATCAAGGACCGGCTGCACGATCTGGACGATTTGGCCAACCGGCTGCTGCGGCATCTGGTGGGTGAGGACACCGGGGCTGAGGGCGGCGAATTGCCGGTGGACGCCATTGTGTTCGCGCGCAATATCGGTCCGGCGGAACTGCTGGACTATTCCCAGAAACAATTGCACGGCCTGGTGCTGGAGGACGGGGCGCTGACCGGCCATGCGGCGATTGTGGCGCGGGCGCTGGGGGTGCCGTTTGTCGGCCGGGTCGAAAATATTCTCGATTATGTGCAGGAGGGCGATCCGGTCATCGTCGATGGCGAAACCGGTGAAATTCATGTGCGTCCGTCGCCCGAGGCCGTCGCGGAACTGAAGCTGAAGGCCGATGAGCTGGCGCAGCGGGCCGCCACCTATGACCGGTTGCGCGATGTGGCGGCGGTGACGCGGGACGGGCTGCAGGTGGAGCAACTGATCAATGCCGGCCTGCTGGTGGACCTGCCGCATCTGGATCGCTCGGGGGCGCAGGGGGTCGGGCTGTTCCGCACCGAGCTGCAATTCATGGTCGCCTCGCGGCTGCCGCGCCTTTCGAAGCAGCGCGAGCTTTATCATGCGGTGCTGGAGGCGGCCGGGACCAAGCCGGTGGTGTTCCGGGCGCTGGATATCGGCGGCGACAAGTTCCTGCCCTATATGCGCATGGAGCGCGAGGAAAATCCGGCCCTGGGCTGGCGCACCATCCGCATGGCGGCCGAGCGCCCGGCGATCCTCAAGGTGCAGCTCAGGGCGTTCCTGATGGCGGCGGCCGGGCGCACGCTGAAAGTGATGATTCCGTTCATCGCGGAAGTGCGCGAGTTCGAACAGGCCCGGGATATCCTGAACCAGGAAATGGCGTTCCTGAAAAAACACGGGCATCAATTGCCGGAAGCTGTGAAGATCGGCGCGCTGATCGAGGTGCCTTCGATCCTGTGGCAGCTCGATGCGCTGCTGCCGCAGGCGGATTTCGTGTCGATCGGCAGCAATGATCTGTATCAATATCTGTTCGCGGTCGACCGCACCCACCCGAAACTGGCGCAGCGCTATGACGAGCTGAGCCCGTCCATGCTGAACACCCTGCGGCATATCGTGCTCAAATGCGATGAATATGGCGTGCCGCTGACCGTGTGCGGCGAGATGGCGGGCATGCCGCTGGAAGCGATGGCGCTGATCGGACTCGGATTCACGTCCATTTCCATGGCGCCGAACGCGGTCGGTCCGGTGAAAGCGATGATCCTGAAACTCGACGCCGCCAATCTGCAGGAATACCTGCTGCCGCTGCTGGACAGCTCCCGGCACAGCCTCAGGGCGCCGCTGCAGGAATATGCCCGCGCGCATGACGTGCCGGTCTGACATCCCGCCCGGAGAGGTTAGAGTTGCGGTAGCGCCGGCTTTGGCGTAATTTACCGGCGATGGTCCGGCGCCATTGACACACAGTCGCAACAGATCAGCCGGGCCATGAGTGGCCTGTCCGGTTCCTGCCCGTTGAGGTGTATGGATCGGACCGGATAGGTAAGTTTGAACATTGAGCCAGAGGCGGCTATGTTTTTTTCATCCTCGGACAGTCAATCAAACGAGGAAGCTCTCCAGATAGGCCAGCTTCTCCGACAATCCCGCGAGGCGCATAACGGCACGATCGACGAGGCCGCCGAGGATCTGCGCATCGATCCTTTCATCCTCGTTGCCCTGGAAAGCGGGCAACTGAACGATCTGCCCGGTTGGGCGCGCTCGATTTCGGCCCTGCGTTCCTATGCGGATTATCTGGAGCTTGACGCCTCGCCGCTGGTGGTGCGGTTCCGCAAGCTGATGGCCGAGCCGGCGCCCGGTTATACCGCCTCGCTGTCCCGGACGCCGTCGCGGCCCGAACCGGTGGTGCAGGCACCGCAACCGGCTCCGCCGCCGCCGCCCAGCGCCGCCGCGCCGGCGCCGCGGCAGAAGGCCGCCAAGGCGCCGCGCAGCCGGCATCGGATTCCGACCGGGCTGGTGTTCGCGGTGACCCTGTTTGCGGGCATCGCGGTGATCGCCGGCTGGTATCTGGCCTCCGGCCCCGCCGAGGACACCGACCAGCAGCCGGTGTCGAGCAAGCTGAAGGAAATGCTCGACCGGACCATTGGTCTTGCGCAGGAGGACGGGGCAGAGCCGGGCCCCAACCAGTCGCTGCGCACCAAGACCAAGCCGCTGCCGGGCCTCAATGGAGGGGACGCGGCCGCGTCCCGCACCACGGTGATGGCCAAATCCTCGCCGCAGCCGGCAACAGCGGCGGAGTCGCCCAAGAACCTGCCGGGCAATGTGGTCAGCATCAAACCGCTCGACCGGCTGACCATGTCGCGCGAGGCGGCGGTGCAACGGCTCACCCTCAGGGCGCGGGATCAAGTCTGGGTGCGGATCGCCGACGGGAGCGGTCAGTCAATCAAGACCTGGGAGATGAAACCCGGCGAGATGTATCTGATTCCGGATCAGAAGGACCTGATCCTGGAAGCGCGCGATGCCGGGGCGATCGAGCTTTATCGGGACGGCAAGCTGCTGGGTGCGCTCGGCAAAGCGGGCGACAGCGTCACCAATATGAAGCTGGATGCGTTGCTCGCCGCCGGATCCGGCGGTTAATTTCCGCGCTTATCGATAACCCCATCGGGCCGGCGGACGCCGCCGGTCCCAGCCAGGTGCCAATTCATGCTTGAACCCTCGATGATCAGCAAGGTCATGTCGCGCTTCGAAACCCTGGAAACCAGCCTGGCTTCCGGGCCGGAGCCGGAGCTGTTCGTGCAGCTTTCCAAGGAATATGCCGACATGCAGGATGTGGTCGGCGCCATCCGCCGCTATCAGGAAGCCAGCGACGAGATCGGGGATCTGAGCGAATTGCTGGCCGATGAAGATATCGATGCGGATATGAAGGAGATGGCCGAGGGCGAACTGGCCGAGCTGCAGGCCGGCCTGCCGGCGCTGGAGCAGGCGGTTCAATTGCTGCTGCTGCCCAAGGATGCGGCGGATGCGAAAAACGCCATTCTGGAAGTGCGCGCCGGTACCGGCGGCCAGGAGGCGGCGCTGTTCGCCGGAGACCTGTTTCGCATGTATCAGCGCTATGCCGACGCCAAGGGCTGGAAATTGGAGATCATCTCGGCCAGCGAGGGGGATGTGGGCGGTTATAAGGAAATCATCGCCAATATCAGCGGGCGCGGCGTGTTCTCGCGGCTGAAATATGAATCCGGCGTGCACCGGGTGCAGCGGGTGCCGGAAACCGAATCGGGCGGGCGCATCCATACCTCGGCGGCCACGGTGGCGGTGCTGCCGGAAGCGGAAGAGGTGGATGTGGAGATCGACGAGAAGGATTTGCGCATCGATGTGTTCCGGGCCAGCGGTCCGGGCGGCCAGTCGGTCAATACCACCGACAGCGCGGTGCGAATCACCCATCTGCCGACCGGGCTGGTGGTGTCGCAGCAGGACGAGAAGTCCCAGCACAAGAACCGCGCCAAGGCGATGAAGGTGCTGCGCGCGCGGCTTTACGAGCAGGAGCGGCGCAAGCTGGCGGATGAACGGGCCGAGGCCCGGCGCGGCCAGGTCGGCACCGGCGACCGCTCAGAGCGGATCCGGACCTATAATTTCCCCCAGGGGCGGGTCAGCGATCACCGCATCAATCTGACCCTCTATAAGCTCGAGGCGGTGATGGCCGGCGAGGCGCTGGACGAGCTGGTCGAAGCCCTGATCACCGAAGACCAGGCGGCGCAACTGGCGGCGATGGGCGACGGGTGACCTCGGTCGGCGAGGCCATCCGCAATCTTGCCCGGCGGCTGGGTGCGGCCGGTGTCGCCACCCCGATGCTCGATGCCCGGCTGCTGGCCGAGGCGGCCCTGAATCTGAGCCATGCCGAGCTTATTCTACGCGAAACCGATGTGATGGCGCCGGATGGGATGGTCCGGCTTGAGGCGATGGCGGCGCGGCGGCTGGCGCGCGAGCCGGTGTCGCGCATATTGGGCCGCCGGGAGTTTCACTGGCTGGAATTCGCCATCAATCGATATGTGCTCGACCCGCGCCCGGACAGCGAACTATTGGTGGACACAGTGCTGGCGGCGCTGGGGCCGGGCGATGGGGCGGGCTTGCGGATCCTCGATCTCGGCACCGGCTCGGGCTGTCTGCTGATCAGCCTGCTGGCGGTGCTGCCTGGGGCGCGGGGGCTGGGGGTGGATATCAGTGAAGAGGCGCTCGCTTGCGCCCGCGGCAATGCGGTCCGGCTCGGAGTGGGGGAGCGCGCGGGCTTCGTGCGCGCCAACTGGCTTTCGGGGCTGGAGGGGCGGTTCGACGTGCTGGTGTCAAACCCGCCCTATATCGGCACGGATGAGCTTGACCGGCTGCAGCCGGAGGTGGCCCGCTACGACCCGGTGCTGGCGCTCGACGGCGGGGCGCGGGGGCTTGAGCCTTACCGGGCGATCATGAAGGAGGCGGGGCGGGTGATGACGCCGGGGGGGCTGGTGTTTTTCGAAATCGGCGCCGGCCAGGGCTTTGATGTCCGGCGGCTGATGCGCGGGAGCGGTGTCGCGGCGGCGCGCATTCATGCCGACCTGGCCGGACTTGACCGGGTGGTCGGGGGGCGATTTACCGGAAATTCATCCTGAACTGGTAAAAATGGGTTGGAATGTCAGAGCAATATGTCTAATCTGAAAGCAGAAGTTCGCGAGCAGACATTGAATTGCTTAAGCCTGCGCCGGTTATGAACGCGAAATAGCGGCAGGCGTCGCGGACTGTTATCCGGAACATGACCAAATGTCCAAGCTGGTAATTTATGAGGCTGAACAGGACTAAACAGGCTGTTATAGCCATGGGGCCTAGATAACGAACATTTTTGCATTGACCATTGCATGCGCCTGATTCGACTGAAACGGGACTTCATGCATCAGCTATTTGCAAGTTTATCTCCGGAAGGAATCTCGTCGAGCGCCGATGTGAAATCGGTGTTCTTAGGAAGTTGGAAAAATTAAGGTAAGTACTGAAGACTCATGAGGCAAGGACAGCAACATGCCCGGCGCACCCGCGGACGCGGACGCCGGCCACAGAATCAGAATAATCGTGTGTTTGACAGCAATGGACCGGATGTGAAGGTGCGCGGCACCGCCTCGACCATTGCCGAGAAATACATCACCTTGTCGAGGGACGCCCAGTCTTCCGGCGACCGTGTGGCGGCCGAAAACTATCTGCAGCATGCCGAGCATTATCTGCGTATCGTTGCGGCCAACAAGCCCCAGGTCACGCAGCCGCAGCCTGAACTCACCGATTCGGAATCGCGTGAGACCGATGGCGAGGCGAGTGATCAGGCCCAGAATGAAGGCGGCGATGAGGCCGGCAAGGACAAGCCGGCGCCGCGCGCCCGCCGTCCGCGGGTGCAGGCCGAACGGGCCACGACACGCCGGCCGCGTGGGCCGAAAACCGATGGCGGCGATGCGGACAATGCCAAGCCGTCGGACGATGCCGAGCCCAAAGCCGAAAAAGCGGAAGATGGCGACGGCGCAGCCGCGGCCTGACGCGGCTCCGTTACCAATCCGAATGATGCCTGAGGGCGCCCGGCGGGCGCCTCCTGCGGCGTCTATGCCTCGCTGACCGGGTCGCCACGACTGATCGGCCCGGCTTCGATGACGCGGGCATAGACCCCCATATCCGAATGGCCATAGGCGCCGAGCAGGGCCTGGGGCAGAGCCAGATCGCGGGCGCCTGTTTCCGGGTCCACATTGACCGCGGCGCAGCGCTGGGTGCGCTTGAACACCTGCAGGCGGGCGCCGCCGATTTTGATCTCCCGGTCGAGCCAATCAAACTCGGCGAAGGGCGCCAGCCCCTCCAGATAGATATTGGCGCGAAAGCGCAAGGGATGAATCTCCCGGCCGGTGATGCGCGCGAGCTCGCCGAGGCTGGCCAGATTGATGATCGACAGGCATTTATCCTTCACATCCGAAATCGAATGGCCCGGCGCGTGCACGATGACCGGTGGGCCGAGCAGGGCATCGGGCATGAAGGCGGCGAAAAACTGCTCGATAATGTTGCGCCCCACAGGCTCGATCAGGCGGCCCCGGGCGACCTGGCGCTGATTGCGGAATATGGCCAGCGTATGGCCCTCATCCTCGAAGGTGGTCTCGAGCTGGGCCAGGCGCTCATGGCGCATCAGCATCAGAAATTTGGTCTTGGGCATGTGCACCGGATTGGCCTGATCGAACAGCCTGGTGCCGTTTTCTATGGCATAGGCCCGGTCGAGCGGCAGGGTTTGTCCGGGCTCGAGCAGGGCGTCCTGCATCGGCTGGGCGGTGAGCCCCTTCACAGGATAGCGATAGAGCGATTTGAGAATAACTGGCTCAGACTGCGACATATTCTGCCCACCCCTTTATGTTGCCGATATGCAACACTATATAGCGCACAGGTGAAATGCCGCAACGGGTTTTACCTATCTGCGACATAAATATCCGCAGCGCCATTATGGGCTGCGAGCAGGAGTTCGACACATGAATTTTGAAAACTTCACTGACCGTTCCAAAGGTTTCATCCAATCGGCGCAAAGCCTGGCTCTCAATGAGGGGCATCAGTCCTTTTCGCCCCTGCATCTGCTGAAAGTTCTGCTGGATGACGAACAGGGGCTGGCCGCCGGGCTGATCCAGCAGGCGGGCGGTAATCCGAAAAATGTATTGGCGCGCACCTATGAGGCGCTGGGCAAGATCGCCCGGGTCGAGGGCAGCGGCGCCGGCCAGCTTTACATGGCGCCCGAGACCTCCCGGGTGTTCGAGGCCGCCCAGAAAATGGCCAAGAAGGCCGGGGACAGCTTTGTCACCGCCGAGCGGCTGCTATTGGCGCTGGCGGTCGAGAAGAGCGAGGCGGCAGAGCTGTTGAAACAGGGCGGGGTTACCGCCGACGGGCTGAACGGGGCGATCAACGCCCTGCGCCAGGGCCGCACGGCGGACAGCGCCGGCGCCGAGGATCAGTATGACGCGCTGAAGAAATATGCCCGCGACCTGACCGAGGCGGCGAGAGACGGCAAGCTCGACCCGGTGATCGGGCGGGATGAGGAGATTCGCCGGACCATTCAGGTCTTGTCCCGGCGCACCAAGAACAACCCGGTGCTGATCGGCGAGCCGGGGGTGGGCAAGACCGCGATCATCGAGGGTATGGCCCTGCGCATCGTCAATGGCGATGTGCCCGAATCGCTGAAGAACAAGAAATTGCTGTCGCTCGATATGGGCGCGCTGATTGCCGGCGCGAAATATCGCGGCGAGTTCGAGGAACGGCTGAAAGCGGTGCTGAACGAGGTTATCGCCGCCGAAGGCGAAATTCTGCTGTTTATCGATGAGATGCACACCCTGGTGGGGGCCGG
>PKTQ01000201.1 GCA_002869085.1 Hyphomicrobiales bacterium
AGCAGCGAAGACGCCAGCGCCGCGCCCCCCTCGACCATCAGCCGGGTCACGCCCCGATCCCCCAGCGCCCGCAATGCCTGGGCGGGATCGAGCCGCCCGTCTTGCGTGCGCCCGCAGCGCAGCACCTCGACCCCTTGCGCCTTGAGCGCCTGTTCGGCGCCTTTGGGCGCGTCCTCGCCGGCTATTACCAGCACCGGCACCTGATCGGCATCGCAAAATATCGCCGAGCTCCGCTCAAGCGACAATTTGCTGTCCAGCACCACCCGCAGCGGCGACAGCGCCTCCAGGCCCGGCAGGCGGCAGGTCAGTTGCGGATTGTCGGCCCGCACTGTGCCTGCACCGGCCATGATCGCATCAGCCCGGGCGCGCATCAGATGCACGCGGGCATGGGCCTCATCGCCGGTAATCCGCACCGGCCGCCCGCCAGCGCCGGCAATCTTTCCATTGGCGGAAATCGCCAGTTTGAGCTGCACGAAAGGCCGCCCCGCCGCGATGCGGGTCAGGAAACCGGCCAGATCGCGCCGCGCCTCGTCAGCGCCCAGCCCGATCTCAACTTCAATTCCCGCCTCGCGCAGAATGGCAAAGCCCTGGCCAGCGACGCGGGCGTCCGGGTCCTGCAACGCGCACACCACACGGCGCACCCCGGCCCGGACGATGGCCTCGGCGCAGGGCGGGGTCTGGCCGTGATGGGCGCAGGGCTCGAGGGTGACATAAAGCGTCGCGCCGCGCGCCCGTTCCCCGGCCCGGGCCAGCGCCTCGGTTTCCGCATGCGGCCGCCCGCCGCGCTGGGTCCAGCCCCGGCCCAGCACCACCGGACCGTCCGGCGAGAACGCGGCGATAACACAGCCCACCGCCGGGTTCGGCCAGGCATTGCCCTGGCCGCGCCGGCCAAGCGTCAGCGCCAGGCTCATCAAGGCGGAATCATCTTCGGGGGTCATGGCGCCGTCAGCTTCTCACGGGTTAAACGAATTCCGAAACGGGGGCGAAACGCCCGCCGATATTATCGATTGCAGGTCATCTCAAGGCGGCAATCACTCGTCGCCGCTCAGTTCATCGATCAATTCCTCGAAATCCTTGGCCTCGCGGAAATTGCGATAGACCGAGGCAAAGCGCACATAGGCCACGTCATCGAGCGCTTTCAGGCCCTCCATGATGTAATTACCGACCTGCTGCGCCGGAATATCGTTATCGCCCTGGTTTTCCAGCCGCCGCACGATGCCATTGATCATCCGGTCCACCCGCTCCGGCTCCACCGGGCGCTTGCGCAGGGCGATTTCCACCGAGCGGGCCAGCTTGTCCCGGTCGAACGGCACCCGCCGGCCATTGCGCTTGATCAGGAACAGCTCGCGCAACTGGATGCGTTCATAGGTGGTGAAACGTCCGGCGCAGGCCGGGCAATAGCGCCGCCGCCGGATCGCCGTATTGTCCTCGGCGGGGCGTGAATCCTTCACCTGCGTGTCGTTATTGCTGCAATAGGGACAGCGCATGCCGGTTCGGCTCCTTTGGACCAGGCGCCATTCAACCCCGCTCGGTGAATGGCCGGCCTGTGATCGATTTCAACATATCAGGACGCGTCTTTCCCGAACAGTGGCTTGTTCTCAAGCATAGACCGGGAAACAGGCGCACAGGGCCTTCACCTCATCGGTGACCGCCGCTTCAACCGCGCCATTGCCCTCATCGCCATTGGCCGCAAGCCCGTCCAGCACCTTCAGAATAAGCTCGCCGACCTGGGTGAACTCCGCCGCGCCGAACCCGCGCGAGGTTCCCACCGGCGTGCCCAGACGCACCCCCGAAGTGATGAACGGCTTTTGCGGATCGAACGGCACCCCGTTCTTGTTGCAGGTGATATGCGCCCGCTCCATCGCCGCCTCGGCCGCCTTGCCGGTCAGGCCCTTGGGGCGCAGATCCACCAGCATCAGATGGGTGTCGGTGCCGCCCGAGACGATATCGAGCCCGCCCTCGAGCAAAGTGGCCGCCAGCACCCGTGCATTCTCGGCCACCGCTTTGGCATAGACCTTGAATTCCGGCCTGAGCGCCTCGCCGAACGCCACCGCCTTGGCGGCGATCACATGCATCAGCGGTCCGCCCTGAATGCCGGGGAAGATGGCCGAATTGACCTTTTTGGCGATCTCCTCGTCATTGGTCAGGATCATGCCGCCGCGCGGGCCGCGCATGGTCTTGTGGGTGGTGGTGGTGACGATATGCGCATGCGGGAACGGGCTGGGATGGGCGCCGCCCGCCACCAGCCCGGCGAAATGCGCCATATCCACCATCAGCTTGGCGCCGACCTCGTCTGCAATGGCGCGGAAACGGGCAAAATCGATAATGCGCGGATAGGCCGAGCCGCCGGCCACGATCAGCGCCGGCTTGTGCTCCCTGGCCAGGCGCTCCACCTCGTCGAAATCGATCAGCGCATCCTCGCGGCGCACCCCATATTGCACCGCGTCGAACCATTTGCCGGACTGGTTCGGCGGCGCCCCGTGGGTCAGATGCCCGCCGGCGGCGAGGCTCATGCCCATAATGGTGTCGCCCGGCTTGATCAGCGCCATGAACGCGCCCTGATTGGCCTGAGAGCCCGAATTGGGCTGCACATTGGCAAATTCACAGCCGAACAGCTCCTTGGCGCGGGCAATCGCCAGGTTTTCGGCGATATCCACATGCTTGCAGCCGCCATAATAGCGCCGGCCCGGATAGCCTTCGGCATATTTGTTGGTCATGATCGAGCCCTGCGCTTCCATCACCGCCTTG
Source organism: Hyphomicrobiales bacterium (assembly GCA_002869085.1). GTDB lineage: Bacteria > Pseudomonadota > Alphaproteobacteria > Rhizobiales > BM303 > BM303. The sequence continues at coordinate 2,749 of PKTQ01000201.1, forward strand.
GAGACGATGTTTTCCGAGGCGATCAGCTCGATCTCATCGCGCTGGCGGCCAAGCTCCAGCCTGATCGCCTCGGCGATCTCCGGATCGGTGTCGGCGAGCGTGGCAGTGAAAAAATCGGGATAGAGCGACTTCAGGGAAGAATCAGTGGTCATGGGCACCTCTTATGGCTGCGCCGGCTGCAATCGAACCAGGATCAGGCGATGAAAAGACGGGCGCCCCCCCGGCGCCGGGCTTGTGTCGGGGGCTGCATAACATATGTAAGGGGCAAAGGCCAAGCCGATAGACGCCGCCGCGCCGCCGCCTGCGGCACCGGACTTGAGGGCAACCAGGAAGCAAAGGCACAAAAAGCTGAATTTCCCATTAAAATCAGCCCAAAACACCTATGCAAAACCAGCAGCGCAGCCATGCAATCTGGGCTCTTGACCTGAGGCCAATAAAGGCGCAGATGCGGGGTGGACATTTCCGTCTCCGAATCCCACAACCAAGAAAAAGTCAGGATTGAACCATGGGTCAGCATCAACTGGAAACACTCTTCTTTCCGAAAAACATCGCCGTCTTCGGCGCCAGTGAAAAAAAGAACGGTGTCGGAACCCGGGTGTTCGGCAATCTGATCGAAGCCGGTTTCAAGGGCGAGCTGTTCCCGATCAATCCCAAATACAAGAAGGTTCAGAACCACAAATGCTATAAATCCATCGCCGAGGTGGATGGCGCCGTCGATCTGGCCGTGGTCGCCGCCCCGGCCCCGCATGTCAACGGCATCATCCGCGAATGCGGCGAAAAGGGCGTCAAGTCCGCGGTGGTGCTCACCGCCGGTTTCCGCGAGATCGGCCCCCAGGGCGAGGCGATGGAAAAGAAGCTGGTCGACACCGCCCGCCATTACAACATTAATCTCATGGGGCCGAACTGCCTCGGCCTGATGCGCCCCGGCGTCGGCCTTAACGCCACCTTCCTCGACATTCCCGCCCCGGACGGCAAGCTCGCCGTTGTGTCCCAGTCCGGCGCCCTGTGCACCGCCATTCTCGACTGGGCCGAACCGCACGGCCTCGGCTTCTCCACCATCGTCTCGCTCGGCAACGCCGCCAGCATCGATTTCGGCGGCATTCTGGATTTCCTGGCCATCGATCCCAAAACCACCGCCATTCTGCTCTATGTGGAGGGGGTGCATGATTCCCGCTCCTTCATGAGCGGCCTGCGCGCCGCGGCGCGCGCCAAACCGGTGATCGTGCTGAAGGCCGGCCGTCATCAGAGCGGCTCGGCCGCCGCCAGCACCCATACCGGCGCCATGATCGGCTCCGACGACGTGTTCGACGCGGCGCTGGAACGGGCCGGTGTGGTGCGGGCCATGACCTTCGGGCAGATCTTCGCCGCCGCCGAAATCCTCTCCACCAGCAAGCGCGCCTCCGGCAACCGGCTGGCCATCGTCACCAATGGCGGCGGCCCCGGCGTGCTGGCCACCGACCGCGCCGAGGATCTGGGCGTCAACATCGCGGAACTGGACAAGAAGACCCTGGACAAGCTCGACAAAGCCCTGCCGGCCTATTGGTCGCATGGCAACCCGGTCGATATTCTGGGCGATGCCCTGCCGGAGAAATATGGCGAGGCGGTCGAGGCCTGTCTGCGCGACAAGAATGTCGACGGCGTGCTCGCCCTGATGACCCCCCAGGCGATGAGCGCCCCGATGGAGGCCGCCAAGGCGGTGATCGGCGCTTCGAAGAAGGTGCCGAGCAAACCGGTGCTCAGCAGTTGGATGGGCGAGACCAAGGTCCAGGAGGCCAGGCGCTTCTTCTCGGACAACACCATGCCCAATTTCATCTCGCCGGAACGCGCGGTCGAGGCCTTTGCCTATCTGTCCCGCTATCACACCAACCAGAAACTGCTGCTGCAGACCCCCGGGCCGTTGTCTGACGACCGCCAGCCCGATGTGGAAGGGGCGATGCTGATTATCGAATCCGCCCTGTCGGAAGGCCGCAAAATGCTTTCGGACATGGAGTCGAAAGCGGTGCTGAGCGCTTTTCATATCCGCTGCACCCCCACCGTCGAGGCACGCTCGCCGACCGAGGCCCTGGTCGCCGCCGAGTCGGTCGGTTTCCCGATCGCCATGAAGATCAACTCGCCCGACATTTCCCACAAATCGGATGTCGGCGGGGTGCGGATCAACATTCCCAAGGCCGCCGATATCCGCGGCACCTATAAATCGATCATCGACGAGGCCACCGCGGCCCGTCCCGAAGCCAACATAACCGGCGTCACCATCGAGCCGATGGCCGCCTCGCACGGGGCGCGCGAGCTGATGGTCGGCGTGAAGCGCGACCCGGTATTCGGCCCGGTGATCAGCTTTGGCGCCGGTGGCACCATGGCGGAAATCCTGCGCGACAACGCGGTCGCCCTGCCGCCCCTGAACCGGATTCTGGTGCAGCGTCTGATCAACCGCACCCGCGTCGCGGCGCTGCTCGGGCCGTTCCGGCAATTGGCGGCCATCAACCAGGCGGCGGTCGAGGATGTGCTGCTCAATATTTCCGACATGGTCTGCGAGCTGCCCCATATCGAGGAACTCGACATCAACCCGCTATTTGCCGACACCAATGGCATCGTCGCGGTGGATGCCCGCATCATGGTCAGCCGCCCGGTGGTCAGCCCCGAGCGCTATTCGCATATGGCGATCCATCCCTATCCGCAGCACCTGACCACCCATACCCATCTGCCCGACGGCACCGAGATCGTCATCCGGCCGATCCGTCCGGAAGATGCGGATATCGAGCAGGAATTCGTGCGCAACCTGTCGGCGGAGGCCAAATATTTCCGCTTCATGCAGACCCTGGACGAATTGTCGCCCGAAATGCTGGCCCGCTTCACCCAGATCGATTACAGCCGCGAAATGGCTCTGATCGCCGTGATCAAGGACAACGGCAAGCCGCGCCAGCTCGGCGTCGCCCGCTACACCACCAATCCGGACGGGCGCTCCTGCGAGTTCGCACTGGCGGTGAGCGACGACCGGCGCCATCAGGGCATCGGCTCCAAGCTGATGAAGGCCATGATGGAGGCGGCCCGCGACCAGGGCATTCACCGCATTGTCGGCGATGTGCTGGCCGACAATCGCAATATGCTGTCACTGATGAAGGAGCTTGGCTTCTCCATCAGCACCTCGCCGGAAGATATGGCATTGAGGGTTGTCGAACGCTGGATCTGATGCTTTGATCAGAATCGTCCTGTTCACGTCATTTTCGGATTCGATTCAACCTCATGCCTATTGCCATCATCTCCCATGCCGATTGCCGCAAGCATCACATGGGAGAGTTCCACCCCGAACGCCCGGAGCGGCTGGACGCCATCCAGAACCAGCTGATCAGTTCGGGGATGGACTTCGTCATCCGCCATTTCGACGCTCAGCTCGCCGACAAGGCGCATCTGCTGCGGGTACATGACCGCGACTATGTGGAGGACCTCTTTACCAGGGCTCCCGAGGACGGGGTGGTGGCGCTCGATCCGGACACCTTGATGATGCCCCACACCCTGAATGCCGCCCTGCGCTCAGCCGGCGCCGCCATTCAGGCGGTTGACCTGCTTATGGACGGCGAGTTCAAGTCGGTGTTCTGCATGACCCGTCCGCCCGGCCACCATGCCGAAAAGCACCGCTGCATGGGGTTTTGCTTTTTCAACAATGTCGCCGCCGCCGCCGCTTATGCGATGGAGCGGCACGGGCTGGAGCGGGTGGCGATTGTCGATTTCGACGTGCATCACGGCAATGGCACCGAGGATATTTTCCGCGACGACGAGCGGGTGATGTTCTGTTCCAGCTTCCAGCACCCTTTCTATCCCGACACCCCCTTTTCCACCGACCGGCCCAATATTCTCAACCTGCCCCTGCCCGCCGGCACCGCCGGGGCGGAATACCGCCAGCAGGTGGAGAGCGAATGGCTGCCGAAACTGGATGCCTTCAAGCCGCAAATGATGTTCATTTCGGCCGGCTTTGACGGCCATGCCGAGGAGGAGATGGCCCATTTCCGGCTGCGCGAGGCCGATTACGCCTGGATCACCACCGAATTGCGCCAGATCGCCCTGAAGCATGCGGAAGGCCGCATCGTCTCGGTTCTGGAGGGCGGTTATGCGCTCAGCGCCCTCGGCCGCAGCGTCATTGCCCATCTGAAGGCTCTGCTCGGCAATTGAAACCGCCCCATGCGGCAAGGCTTTGGGCTATACTCGCCGGGACCACGGACAAGCAGCCGATTCTGAAAGGCGGCCCTCTGTTGCACCGGCCCCACAGCACCGCACCCGGCGGGAGCGCCCGCCCATGAGGCAGGATCTCGCCCATCTGCTGCGCACAAGGCGCTTCGTCCCCCTGTTCGTCACCCAGTTCCTCGGCGCCTTTAACGACAATCAGTTCAAAAACGCGCTGGTGATCCTGATCCTCTACCGATTGTCCGAGCGCATCGCCATCGATGGCGGCATATTGGTCACCCTGGCCGCCGGGATTTTCATCCTGCCCTTCTTCCTGTTTTCGGCCCTGGCCGGCCAGCTCGCCGACAAGTTCGAAAAGTCGCGGCAGATCCGCCTCGTCAAGCTGTGCGAAATCCTGATCATGGTCCTAGCGGTGATCGGCTTCATATCCGGCGGTCCCTATCTGCTGATCGGCATATTGTTTCTGATGGGCACCCAATCGGCCTTTTTCGGGCCGCTGAAATACGCCATCCTGCCCGACCATTTGAAACCGGGCGAACTGATCGGCGGCAATGCCTTCGTCGAAGCCGGCACTTTTCTGGCCATTCTGCTCGGCACCATCGGCGGCGGCCTGATCATCCTCACCGCCCACGGCATCGCGATCATCAGCATCTCGATCGTGCTCACCGCCCTCGCCGGCTATCTCGCCAGCCGCGCCATCCCCGAAGCCGCACCGCCCTCGCCGGAGCTGAAGCTTAATCTCAACATCGCCGCCGAGACCTGGATTTTAGTGCGCGAGGCGCTGGCCCCGCGTGAGATGCGTCTTACCATTCTCGGCATTTCCTGGTTCTGGCTGGTGGGCGCCACCTTTCTGGCCCAGTTTCCGGCCCTGGTGAAAATAGGGCTCGGCGCCGACCAGCAGGTGGTGACCCTGTTCCTGACCATATTCTCGGTCGGCATCGGCATCGGCTCCCTGCTGTGCAACCGCCTGCTCGACGGGGAAATCTCGGCCCGCTATGTGCCGCTGGCCATGTTCAGCATGACTCTTTTCATTCTGGATTTTTATTTTTCCCTCAGAGGTTTCATCATCGCCCCGGGCCCCCTCACCGGCGCCGCCGGGTTTCTGTCGCAAATGCAGGGCTGGCGCATCGTCGTCGATCTGTTGGCGATCTCGATTGCCGGCGGGGTCTATATCGTGCCGCTTTACGCCCTGATGCAGGCGCGAAGCCGCAAGATCGCCCGCGCCCGCACTATCGCCGCCAACAACATCCTCAACGCGCTGTTCATGGCCGCCGGCGCCGCCGTCGCCGCGGCGATGATGGCGGCGGGGCTGAGCATTCCGGTGATCTTTCTGCTGCTGGGGGTGCTGAATGCCGGTGCCGCCTTCCTGATGAGCGGGCTCAGCGCCTGATCAGCCGCCCCGGCGCCTGCGGTCTTCCTGCGCGGGATCGGGGCATCTCGATTCGGAATTCACGGATTTGGGGCGGACAATTATCCGCACAATTATACAACATCTCAATGTTCATTATGATCGGGCGATTATTCTGTGAAAAAATGTAATTTATTTTCAATCCGTCCATGTGAGACTTTTTTACAGAAATTTCGCGGCGAACAGACATATTCAATCTTTAAGATATCTACTCATCCATTTGTTTTTATAGAATAATTCTAAACATGAATACAGATAATGATTTAACATCCTGTTGATGTAATTAAGCTTTTCTCTTGTCAAGTCCCGTTGCCCGACCTGCGACATTTTATCGCTTTTTCAGTTGCGATACCCTCTCAATTGTGTTTTGTAATTGCTCCAAGAAGACATGAACGCGGGGAATACGAGGATTTTTTTCAAGCATTTTTGAGCAATTTTCTTTTCCGCCGATCCATTTTCGCACCAGACTGGGGAGTATCTGAGTGTCCGACATCCGCGAAGAAGCCGTATCCCGCGCCGGGCGCGTCCTGTTTCCGGCCAATGGTTTCGTTTTTTCCGACTATCTGGCCCTGATGAAACCACGGGTCATGTCACTGGTGGTGTTCACCGCCCTCGTGGGCATGGCCGCCGCCCCCGGCGACATGTCCCTGTCCACCTCGCTCATCTCCCTGGTGCTGATCGCCATCGGCGCCGGCGCCTCGGGCGCCCTGAACATGTGGTATGACGCCGATATCGACATTAAGATGCAGCGCACCGCCACAAGGCCGATCCCGCGCGGCCAGGTCCAGGCCCATGAGGCGCTCTATCTCGGTGCTGTACTTTCGGTGTTTTCGGTCATCGCCCTCGGCTTTGCCGCCAACTGGACCGCCGCCGCCCTGCTGGCGCTGACCATCGGCTTCTATGTCTTCATCTACACCATGTGGCTGAAGCGGCGCACCCCGCAGAACATCGTGATCGGCGGCGCCGCCGGCGCCTTCCCGCCCATGGTCGGCTGGGCCGCCATGACCGGCACGGTGGATCTGGGCGGCATCGTGCTGTTCCTGATCATCTTCCTGTGGACCCCGCCCCATTTCTGGGCGCTTTCGCTTTATCGCACCGGAGACTATCAGCGCGCCGGCATTCCGATGCTGCCGGTGGTGGCCGGGAAGGACCACACCAGGTTCCAGATTCTGCTCTATAGCCTGCTGCTGATCCCCGTGACCCTGCTGCCTCTGGCCACCGGTATGGCCGGGATGCTCTATGCCGCGGTGGCGGCGGTGCTCGGCGCCCTGTTCCTGGTCGGCGCCGCAACCGTTTTTATCCGTCGCACCGGCAATGCCGCCGAAAAGGCCGCGCGGGGATTGTTCCGCTATTCAATCCTCTATCTGTTCGCGCTGTTCTCGGTTCTGTTGCTGGAAGCGATCAAATAATCGTCAGGAGGCATGATTACCATGAGCGAGCAAAACACCAAACAGAACTGCACCACTTGTCCGCCCATTCTGATATGGGCCTTTGCCGCCATTGCCCTGGTCAATATCGGCATTCTTATCGCCATTTTCTGGAAGCTTTAGACATTCATCTGGGGAGATTGACGCATATGAACATCAATATGCACAGGGCCGAAACATCCGTTCCGGTGGCCCGCCGCTTCGGGGGCCGGATGGCCGCCGCCGGGGCCGCGCTTGCCGTGGGCCTCATCGCAACAACCGGCGCCATGGCCGATGTGGTGGGGGCGCCCGCACCCTGGCAGACCAGCATGCAGGCCGCCGCCACGCCGATCATGGAGCGCATCACCAGCTTCCACAGCTATCTGTTCTGGGTCTGCGTGCTCATCACGCTGTTCGTCACCGGGCTGCTGGCCTGGTGCATCTTCCGCTTTAACGAAAAAGCCAATCCCGAGCCCTCGAAGACCACCCACAACACATTGCTGGAAGTGGCCTGGACCCTGGTGCCGGTGCTGATCCTGGTGGCCATCGCCATCCCCTCCTTCCGCCTGCTCTACGCCCAGCAGGTCATCCCCGAGGCCGACATGACCATCAAGGCCATCGGCAATCAGTGGTACTGGTCCTATGAATATCCCGATCACGACGATCTGTCTTTCGACGCGGTCATGCTGCAGGACGACGAGCTGAAACCGGGCCAGCCGCGCCTGCTGGCCACCGATAACGAGGTCGTGGTGCCGGTCGGCAAGACCATCCGGGTCATCGTCACCGCCTCCGATGTGCTGCATGCCTGGGCCGTGCCGGCCTTCGGCGTCAAGGTCGACGGCGTGCCGGGCCGCCTCAACGAAACCTGGTTCCGCGCCGAAAAGACCGGCATCTATTACGGCCAGTGTTCCGAATTATGCGGCAAGGACCACGCCTTCATGCCGATCGCCGTCCGGGTAGTTTCGGAACAGGATTTCAACACCTGGCTGGCCAAGGCCAAGGTCGAATTCGGCAGCCTCGACACCGGCCGCGGCGCCATCCGGCTTGCCTCGGCAGAAGTGACCGCACGATAAATTTCGCCCCGCCCGGCAAGGGCCGAGGGACAAACGCAAAGGAATGCTTTCATGACCACCGAAGCGGCAACCGCCGATCATCATCACACCCCGACCGGGATCAAGCGCTGGCTGTTCTCCACCAACCACAAGGACATCGGCACGATGTACCTGATTTTCGCCATTGTCGGCGGTCTGGTTGGCGGCTTCCTGTCCATGGGCATCCGCATGGAACTGGCGCAGCCGGGCATGCAGATTTTCAGCAATTCCCAGATGTTCAACGTGTTCACCACCGCGCACGGGCTGATCATGGTGTTCTTCATGATCATGCCGTCCCTGTTCGGCGGCTTCGGCAACTGGTTCGTGCCGCTGATGAT